>DATGJV010000758.1:0-3934 GCA_035295005.1 Ktedonobacteraceae bacterium
CATTGCCGGGGCCAAATAGCACGGAAATAACACCTGCATGCGCGAAACTGGTCACGTTGTTCAGGATGTACTCGGCACGGTTGTCTTGATAATGTCCAGCCGAATCGTTCAACGTATCGAAGTATTGATTACCCATCGGCACCTGCCACATTACCACGCGCCGGTGTACATCGGAACTGAGCAAACCGATATACGTGAGGTAGCGTGCGAAATTAGGAAATGTGTGATTATAGCGGTCCCACCACGAGCGTCCTCCCGGTTGTCCTGAGTCATGATCAGCTACATCGTTCGAGAGGAGGTCCCAACTGGAAACGCCCGACGGATTGCCCACAAGACCCGCGCTATTCAGGAATGCCGCTTCATTTTTCGCGATACTCGAAACATTCAAGGAAGGGTTGGTGCTGGTAGCAATATCGTCTCCCGCTGCCCATGTTGAGGCGTGCAGAGCAAGTGTCGCGTTATGGGCATATTTGTCGCGTATATGTAGCAATGCCCAGGCAAAACCCTGTGCGTTATCAGGAAACGCCGATACATCGGCATTGCCGGAGGATTTGACGCTTGCCGGAATACTCGCGGCATTTCCTCCATTCGCTGCCTTTTCCAGGAAACCCCATAGATCGGGTTCCACAACGACCAGCGCGGGTTTGCCATACGCCGCAATTTTCTGCATTAGCAGCGTCCAGTTGGCAAAGTACGCCTTCATCACCGCTGGATTCTTGATATTCGCCGTATCTTGCTGCATGTCATGTCCATAGCAATAGCTGCCTGGTTGAACCCCGTTAGACTGACAGATTTCGTAATAGACAAACGTGGGAGTATAGTGATGCTGTGCGCTCTCCTGCATATAGTTTGTCGCGAACTGCCCCGCTGGCGTATTCCATACTTCCCAACCATGATTGGTATTGACCCCGCCCGAAAGATATTGATATCTGAAGATGTAGGCGGTACCATTCTGACTGCGCTGTGCATCAAGTGCGGCAACTGCGCCGGGCGCGTTCATCACGCCAAAGCTGAAATAACGTGGAAAGATAGCAGGAATGCCACCGCTACCGGAAGGAACCGTTCCAGGCGGCGAGCCAGGATTATAGGCACCCGGCGTTGCTGTTAAATTAGCTGTCGAACCCGCATTTTGCTGTGGTATTTGCAGCATAATCGGGGCGGTACCCTTCGCGCTTGCGCCTCCTGCCGAAGTGGTTTTGCCTGAACTATTTTGACAGGCAGAAACAATGAGCATACAACACATACAGACAATGGTAAGCTGTAACCATTGACGTTGACGCCTATCAAAATGTTCTGCACTTCGTGGATACATAAAATATATTGATATCCTTTGATTGATGGAGAAATGCACCAATCGCAGTATACTCAATCGGCCAGCATTTCTCTAACAACATAGGACGTTTAGGGGATAGTTTGCGGGAACCTTAACCGTTATGCCATTTTTCGCACGTATGCGACAAACGTATCGCCGCGATCAAACTCGTTCAAAAACATGCCAAAACTGGTAAAGCCAGGGGAGAATAGCAACACATCGCCAGCTCGCGTCAACGCTACCGCAGCATCCATTGCGTCAGAAAAATTATCATACACGTCACGTACAGGATTACTAACACCTGATTTACTCGCGGCCTCTTGTAGCGTCGGAAGCAATTCATCAGTACCACTACCAGACAGCAAAATCACATCGCGGCAACGCTGCACAATCGCATCAGGCCAATCCTCCAACGGCAAGTGTTTGGTGTTACCGCCAGCAACCAGCACGATTGGCTCATCAAACGCCTCAACTGCCACCCGCCCGGCAACCGGCGTGGTGCTGGCACTATCATTGATGTAGCGCACTCCATGCACCATCGCCACTTCCTCCAAACGATGCGCAACACCAGAAAAACGCTTCACGGCAGAGGCAATGATAGGATCAGCTACGCCCAATAACCGGGCCGTTGTAGTCGCCAATAAGATATTTTCGAGGTTATGTTTGCCTCGCAAGGGCGTGTGAGTAAATGAAAACGGCATCAGTTCTTCAGAACCGCGTGCGAAGCTTCCACCGCGTGTGATGCTAGTAAACCAGGTACGAGCCACTGCCTCCTCGCCGAAACGGCGCGTCCAGGGATTATCATAATTGAAAACGGCGATATCGTCGGCATGTTGAAAGCGAAAAATGTTGGCTTTCGCCGCCGCGTAATCCTCCATGCCGTCATACGTATTGAGGTGGTCAGGATAGATATTCGTCATCACGGCAACGGATGGGCTAACGGCATGAGGAGCTAATCCCTCAAGTTGCCAGCTTGACAGTTCCAGCACAACCAGTGTTTCCGGCGTAATCTGCGGCAAAAGGGAAAGCGTCTCGACACCGGCAACATTGCCACCAAGCACGGTGTGAGCGCCGCTATCTCGCATGATGTTATAAATAAGCGTGGTCGTCGTCGTTTTGCCACGTGTTCCGGTAATCCCAATAATACGTCCGGGGCAAGCGAGAAAAAAGAGACCTATTTCCATCTCAATACTGGCCCCATGCTCACGAGCCAGCCGCAAATACGGTGAAGAAAGCGGCACGCCAGGATTGCGAATCACCATCTCAGCCCAGAGAAAATCCTCGTCACGATGTGCGCCCAGTACAAATTCTATCGGTAAACCTGCCAGCGCCTCTACGCTTGGAGCCAGCACCTGCGGCGATTTCATATCAGTCACCCGCACAATCGCCCCCTGCTGTACCGCATAACGCGCCGCCGCCATGCCCGATCCCTGCAAGCCCAAACCCATAATCAGCACACGCTTCCCCTGTAAATTCATCCGTCACATCCTCAATTTAACCGTTTTTTCGTTGCTCACACCTTTTCGTGAGGTCATCATAGCAGAAACGAAACAATCGTACAACGACGACCATGAACATAGCAAGCGGTTGTTGTTCAGTCACGTCTATCCGTTTAGCAACGTATTCCTATATGAGATGTCCTGTCAACGATTTGTTCTGACTGCGGATGGCACAGAACCGCTCGTTTGACAGGACTCTCGGTTCAGAAATGCCCACTCATGCCAGTAATCACATTGCCATATAAGCAAACACCTTACGTGCAATAGTAGCAAAACACTGCCTGAAAGATAATGAAAGAGAGAAGTATTCCCATAAAGCAGTGAGGTGCAGTCGCTTCTCACAGGACAAAAAACTTCAGGTGGCTTTCATGACACTCGGATATACCTACGTTTTTTGCCAGCCACTCCGTCCAGAGGCAGCCATAGAAACATTCCAGGTCATACTCATGTTTTTTGCAACTGAGAGAGCCTCGTTTTCAGTTCTTTCCATACCATCACCAATTCTCATGTCAAAGTTGACTGGTTCAATAGCTGTATCTCCTGGCAAGACACCCCATTGTATAGACTTATTTTTGTAAATGCGGATTTCTGATTTCCAATGCGGCCCTGGATAAGTTGAGTATGACCCATTAACAATTGTAATTCTATATGTACCGCTTGCCAGAGCTGTCAGGCAAATACCATCTTGTGCAGTGCCAAGAATCGTAAATTGTAAAGGAATATTCATCGAAGTGCAACTAGGAGTGGTTGAAGTTTTTTTGTATAATAGGTGTGGAAGTGGGTATATATGGTTGTTGCTGCTTAATTATGAGTTGCGCAGTAGCCGCAATAATAGCTGCAATAATAACGAAAATCCCTCCAACTAAAGCAGCCTTAACTTCGGGACTAGCATTCTTGATAGACTGTTTCATAGATGTCACCATCTTCCTTTAATAATTTCAGCCTACTTACCTGGTTCTATATTACTATCAACGCAGAAAAGTCATAATATACAATTTTGAGTTTGCAAACTAGTCATTTTAGATACGAGATGGGATTACTTCTTTGGTTAAGTATTGCAAACGAGCAAGGTGTATACAAGATAAATGGTGACAGCTAGAACCCGAACGGGAATCGGTAGCAA
>DATGJV010000759.1:0-2359 GCA_035295005.1 Ktedonobacteraceae bacterium
CGGCGCTTGCCAATGTGCTGATGGCATTACAAATGGGAATCAGTATTGTAGACTCCTCGGCAGGTGGTCTCGGTGGCTGTCCCTATGCTCCCGGTGCGGCTGGCAACCTGGCAACGGAAGACCTGTTATATATGCTGCATGGTATGGGTATTCGCACCGGCGTTGACCTGGATAAAGTGGTCGCGGCCACTCGTTTTATCACTCCGTTCCTGGGACACGCGCCGACAAGCAAGTACTTCCAGGCGGCTGAAAGCGCATGTAATGTGTAAGATAGGCAGCAAAGTCAAAAGGGCATTACGGAGAGCCGTAATGCCCTTTTGACTTTGCTGCCTATCTTACACTTTCCCTCAATGCGCTTTCAAGTAATGGATTGCCGCATTCAACTGGGTGTCGCCACTATTGAGGATTTGTTGCTCGGTCATGTTGCCCTGGTTTTCTTCGTTGGGTGTGATTTCAACGTTGTTACTACCGGGTTTCACGGTGATATTTGGTGTAATGCCGAGGTTACGAATAAAGTGACCATTGGGAGTTAGCCACTCCTGCGTGCCGAGTAGGATAGCGGAGCCATCGGAAAGTGGAAATTCCTGTAAGACGGTGCCAGTGCCAAAGGTCGTTACACCTATGATGATAGCTCGTTTATGGTCTTGCAACGCACCGGAGACGATCTCAGCCGCACTCGCGGTGTTATTGTTGACCAGCACAACAATGGGAGATGTCGTATTGACGGTATTGCCCGTGACAGGTGCCGGAGTGCGTTGCCCAGTGCTATCTTGTTCCAATAAAACATTGCCGGAGGGTATGAACGCGCTGGCGGTATTGATTGCCTCACTCAGGTAGCCGCCGGGGTCATCACGCAAATCGAGGATGATTTTGGTAGCCCCTTCTTTTTTTGCCAGTGTCAGGGCAGTTTTGAGTTGGCTGGAAACGCCATCGGAGAACTGGACGATCTGGATATCGGCGATATGATCCTGCGCAATATAGTGCATTATCACATTTGGTACGTTAATTACCGCTCGCGTCACCTTAATTGTCAGCGTCTTGTTTGTCGAAGGACGCATAATTGTGATGGAGACGCTGGTATTCACCGGGCCTTGAATCAGTTTGCTGATCGTCGGTATATCTTTACCAACGACGTTTGTGTCGTTGACGGCGGTTATCACGTCGCCGCGCTTGAAGCCAGCTTTTTCCGCTGGTGAGCCAGGAACAGTAGCGGTGATGATGACCTGTTTCGTTTTGGCGTCCTGGCTCAGGTAAATGCCAATCCCGGTAAAGGTGCCGCTCAGACTCTGATTTTCCGACTGTACATCAGCGGGAGTAAGAAAGCGCGTATGGCCGGTATCGTGTAAGACTGCGAGCATTGCTTGAATGGACTGGTATGACATTTGTTGATAGTTGACAGCTTTGCGATCAACATAGTTCTGGTCTACAATGTTCCATGCCTGATCAATAAGGCTCAGGTATGAGCGAGAGGGCGTGCTGGCATTAAAATTGTTTGTAAATAACTGGTGACTAAACCAGCCAGCCAGAAAAGCGATAACAATGATTGCTGTCAATATGACAACCTGTCTGATGATGCTACGTATGCGTGGCTCAGGCTCTGGCCCCTCGCGTGGAGGAAACAAAGGGCCTTGCGATTGTGGTGATTGCGTTGGTTGCGGGGGCTGTGGTTGTGCTACTTGCGCTGATTGCTCATGTTCTGGTTCATGCGTATGGAAGATAGATGTCGGTATGCCATCCGATTCTTGCCCATTAGGATAAGGTGCATTTGTATGATGTTGCGCAGGTTCCTGTTCGTACCAGCGTGGATCGTCGTAACTACTCACTGAGAGCCTCTGCTTTCTAAAATGTATGAGAACATTTTGTCGTATTGTATTGTATCGTATCGTAGTAGTTCAGGACTTGAAAGTCAAATATATATACGTTGCAAGTAAAAGTGGGGTGTAGTTTCAAAAAACTACACCCCACAGAGGTCGGCGGTTTGATGGCCGGATATAACCATCTGTCAGGCATGCTACCATGAACGTGTCAGGTTATGCGATTACAAATTTTCTGGTGTATCCGCCGCTTCACTATTTTCTGGGATAGAGACAGGCTGCGGAGTTGTCTGCGTAGCTTCCGTAGCACTTGTTGTTGCCGGGTTCGCTGGCTGTTTGCGTGGAGGCGGGGGAGCCTGCTTTTTAGGGGGTTCCCAACCAGGTGCCTTCGAGACAATCATTGACATCATCCGACCTTCCATGACGGGAGGACGCTCAATAATCGCTGTTCCTTTGAGGACTTCCGCGATTTCGTCCAGCAATCTGCGTCCAATATCGGGATGGCGCATATCCGGCCCACGGAACTGGACGCTTACTCGTACCTT
>DATGJV010000760.1:0-3415 GCA_035295005.1 Ktedonobacteraceae bacterium
TCCTGAAAAAATGGTCTGTTGCAAAGCATATGTTGCTTCCCTGTGTTTCATATGCACTAATCTTCATTGTTCGCTCCCTCGCGGTGCATTATCACCTCGACTGTGTGGGAGTATTCATCATTCGTCACGTGCAGTTCATCAACCAGATTCTTGATGAGAAAGAACCCCCAGCCGCGAGGTGCCTGTCGCCCGGCCAGCTTCGCCTCAAGATCGGGTAGTTCAACATCGGAGATGGGTTGATGGTCGCCCATCCCTGAATCGCGAATGCGTACTGAAATGGCGGTCTGCGAGTCCAGTACCTGCAGCGCCACCACCGTATCAGGGCGATACTGGTTGCCATGTTCCATCGCGTTCATTGTGGCCTCGGCAACGGCACTCTTGAGCCGGGCAAGCTGTTGCTGCGACAGATGTAACGCTTGCACAGTCTCTGTGACCTGCTCCATTACCTGCTGTTCATTCCCAGGAACACTGGGGACAGTCCATTCTGCGAGGAGGTGCCATGTGTCCTTTGCGTCCCTTTCCTCTTGTTGCACTTCTTCCGCCGGGGATGAAGGCGCTCTTTGCAGAGTCACCATTGTTACATCGTCCTCTTGCTCCCAGTCATCCCCGGTAAAAGCCGCCAGTTTGCTGAGGAGAAAACCGATGAGTGCGGAACCTCCTGGGTTCTCTCCGATGAGGGCCATCAGCCGTGGAAGCCCGAACATCTCGCGCTTGCTATTATGTGCCTCCACGAGACCATCGCTATAGAAGAGCAGGCTCTCTCCCGGTGCTACTATCACTTCTCGCTCCTCGTAGCATGTTCCTGCCATCATGCCAAGAGGCATGCCAGTTGCCCAGAGTTCGGAGGCATGCCCATCATGTCGTAGGCATGGCAAATCCTGCCCTGCGTTTGCGTAGTGGAGCCGCCCATTGGCCGGGTCGAGAATGGCATAGAAGCAGGTGACAAACATCCTGGGTGGAATTTCGGCATAGAGCAGGTTGTTGACTTTTGCCAGTGCCTCGCCTGGAGAGACGGTTTCCTGGGCAATAGTACGGAGCATGGTGTGGGTGGTTGCCATTACCAGCGCTGCCGGTACGCCTTTATCTGTGACATCGCCAATGATAATTCCCAGGCGACCATCTTCAAACGAGAGAAAATCGTAGAAATCGCCGCCAACCTCCCTTGCTGGTTGATAGTACGCTGCAATCTGCCAGCCAGAGAGAGTTGGCACATCTTCGGGCAGGAGTGAACGCTGAATGAACTGAGCCGTTCGTAATTCCTGCTCGATGCGCTCGCGCTCGCGTACCTGCATTTGTTGCTCTTGCACCATTTGCGCTACGCGCAACGCCGGTGCTACCTGGGCAGCGAGCGTGTTGAGCAAGGTACGATCCTCACGAACATACTCCTGCCCGTTCACACGTGACCCTAGCGTGAGCAAGCCAATCAGTTCTCCCTGGCTAGCCAGCGGCAATGCAACTTCCACGCCATTTGTCTTCAAGCTGCGCAAGACAGGCGAATCCAGGTGCAGTTGGTCAATCTCCACTGTACCCGGAGTGTTCAGAGCGTAAGCAATAATGGGATCTGTATCGGCAACAGTGAGTTCTGAAGACACTGTTGAAGAAAACTGATCGGTATACGGCTCATGTTTGAACCCTTCATCCGGTGCCGACCAGCCGTTTTCTCTCCGTCTGGCCTGTGTTGGCAGACGGTCCGGCTCCTGTTGAACCGTCTTGCGCACCCATACAGAGACGGACTGCGGTTGCATGGTTTTCTGGATAACGGCGAGTAGCCGTTCGCGCAACTGATCGAGATCAATTTCCTCACGCAGTGTCGAGTTGAACGCCTCAATGGCTCTGCTGGCTTCGTGATCGCGCAGGTTGAAATGTTGCTCAATGCGTGCCTGGAGATGATTACGCACAGGCTCAAGTAAGACCGCGAAAAACAGCGTGGTGGTGACAATAATGATCACGGGAGTTTCAGGGGCATGGAGGAGCAGGAGTAATCCGATGCCGGGACTATGGACGAGGATTTGCAGCCCGGTGATGCCACCGAAGTAGATCAGCGCAAGGCAAATTGTGAGCAAGCCATACATCGGTGTACGATGCAGGATATTGGAAAGTTGGAAGCGCGTCGTGACAATACCAATGCATACGGGAAGAAGGAGTAGTAAAAAGAGGGGAAACCCGGCTTGAATTACCAGCGTTGTGAGCGCGGTAATGATGAGGATAGCACATACGACTCGTACTACAACATACCACCGGTTGCGCAAGCGCGTGTTCCGCTTCCTGGGTGGGCCGGGTTCCTGTATATATCTTGATGACACCTGGAATATCGTCATGGATTGCTTCCGTTTATACGTTTGCGCTACTGGACAATGATCGTCAGGTTCATTCCCTGATGAACAATACAGTAGATGTGGTAGGTTCCCGCCGTAGTAAACGGGCCGATCTCGGTGCTATTGCCATTCACCTGTACGTTGTTGACGGTAGGGGCACCTGCCTCGTGCGCCGATTTGGCGACGCCATTTTGCCAGGAGCCATTCGTAAGGATGTGGAGAATTGACACATCGTCCACCAGCAGCAGTTTTGAACCTTTGACAATCGTGACAGAAGACTGACTAAAGTTGGCGGCACTCATATGCACTGTTGCTACGCCGTTCGTGTACGTTGTACTCGCCGTACCCGCAGCCGCGCTGGTTTGAGCAATGGAGGCAATAAAGATGGCACCGATCACAATGCCAGCTATGGTCGTCAAGGCAGCCGGAAGCCAACGGGGAGCCTTGTTGCCGCTCCGAAGGTAAGGCTGCACTGTTGCGCCAATAGCTGTCCCGAACGCCACGAATATGAATGCTACAATCAGCAGGTCTAGCACAAATTCAAGGAACCCTCCCTCTTTGGGGTTGGTCAAATGATAGGTAACATACGGCTGTGTGGATACCTCATACAGGAAAACACCACTCACAATTGTGATGAGTAGCGGCATCCAGCGGAACCCGGTCGCGGCGAGACCCGCGCATACCAGCAGAGCCGCAGTGATGATGAGTAATGCAAGATTATCCGGGTATCCGATAATGATCGCAAGAATACCGCTTGAGACAGCAGCCCCAGACAGCGCCATCGCGGCAAGTTTGCCAAAGGCCGAGAGTGGTTGACGAGAAAACAGGTGAAGAGATGTTGCTTCTGTATTCATTACTGGTTATTTTGCCTTTCTTGCTATCTTTTTCATTTGTGAGTGCCAGTACAGACTCATTTTTCGCATAAGTGTAGCCTATACACCGTTCCTCTACCGTTCCCTGTATCGTTCCCCGTGAATGAATATGAGAAGAAGCTATAAAGGATACATCTGGGGAGCCAGATGTATCCTTTATAGCTTCTTCCTTGAAAATTTCGCGTGTCTTAAATCTACTCAAACGACGAAAACAGGTTATTCAGCGAC
>DATGJV010000761.1:0-2263 GCA_035295005.1 Ktedonobacteraceae bacterium
TGTTCTGCCTGGGGGAACCATGCCAACAA
Organism: Ktedonobacteraceae bacterium; assembly: GCA_035295005.1. Classification (GTDB taxonomy): domain Bacteria; phylum Chloroflexota; class Ktedonobacteria; order Ktedonobacterales; family Ktedonobacteraceae; genus DATGJV01. Next base: position 30 of record DATGJV010000761.1, read on the forward strand.
TGGCGCAAAGAATAACAACTTCAGGAGTCAGAAAACGTACATTTTTGACTTTACTGACGTAAGGCGCTGTCTGATGATCAGCAAATATCTGCCGAAGTGTTGATGCAATCTCTGCCCGCCCGTTCATCTGGCTCCCGTCAAATCCGATGACATCCCCATCCTCAATAAACAGAGAGGCGTAGGCGCTGGCATCGCGATTGTTCCAACTATCCAGTAGTTGGCGATAGAGTGCGCGAACCTCGATTTCGGCGGCAGATGATACATCTTGAGATGGTTGTGTATTCATTGATAATTCTCCTCGTAACATATGCGTCACATACGTTTCCATAAAGCATATGAAAGCTCTCGCGCTCTCGCATGAATACGCGCCTCGTCTAGAGCCAGCAACTGACGATTGCGCATGAGCCAGCGCCCGGCAACCATCGTTGAATTGACGTGGTGTCCATCTATGCCGAAGATGAGATGCCACGGGAAATTAGCACCGTTCATGGGCGTTGGCGGCACATAATCGAGCAGGACGATATCGGCTGCTGCACCTACCTGCAATGTGCCAACGGCGGGAAAGCCAGCACAAAAAGGACTGAATACCTGCTGGATGATATGGGCATTGTCTGAAAAAGCCATTTTCATGACGAGATCGGCTGGCATAGCCTGTGGGTCGCTCAGAGCGAATTTATGCAACAGATAGGCCGCCTTCATCTCTTGCAGCATGTTCATACTGAAACCATCGTTGCCCAGGCCAACATGCATTCCGCCATCAAGCATCTTTTCGACAGGAGCGCGACCGACGGCGTTGTTCATATTGGAGCGCGGATTATGCACACTGCTTGTTTGCGTTTCTGCCAAACGCCCGATTTCGCCGCTATTCACATGCACACAATGGGCGGCGATAGAACGAGTGCCAAGAATATTGTTTTCGGCTAAACGGTCTGCCACACGCATACCATAATGTGCCATACTGTCGTTCTCATCGAGGCTATCTTCCGCGACATGAATATGAAAACCAACGCCGAGACTTGCGCCAGCAGCCGCGCACTGTTCAAGTGTGGCGGGACTGAGCGTAAACGATGCATGCAGCCCGTAGCTGGCAGCAAGTAAACCAGCTTCCGCCTGTTGTTTGCGTTCGGTGCGTAAGGCACGAATAAAGCGTTCATTTTCGCGCATACCCGCCCTGATAATAGCCGGACCGTCACGGTCAGAAACTTCGTAAGCGAGACAGGCACGAATACCAGCTTGCTCTACAGCGTCAGCAATGACATCGAGACTGCCGTCAACAGCGTTAGGGCTGGCATGATGATCTACGATGCAGGTGGTGCCATGACGTATAGCATCAGCCATATATACCTCGGCGCTAGCGCGGATATCCTCTAAAGTCAATAGTTTATCAAGTCGCCACCAGAGGCGCTCAAGGATTTCAAGGAAGTTGCGCGGCGGCTCACCGGGAATAGCCATGCCACGCGCAAAGGCGCTATAAAAATGCGTGTGCGTACAGAGGAAACCGGGCATTATCAGGCCGCCACCGGCATTGGTATAGTCAACTTCAGGGTATTGCTGGCGCAACATACTATCCAGGCCGATGGCGGCAATGCGCCCATCACGAACCAGCACAGCCCCTTGCTCGATCAGCTGGTTGTCAGCGTTAAGCGTAACAACGGTGCCATTGCCTATGAGGGTATCTGACATGGAATGGCCTCCTTTTTATATGACATGAAAACGTTCTTTCATTGTTTTTTATCAACTGATGAGACACAAGCCGATCAAGCCTGGCGACATTGCTACGCTCGTCGCAGGGTGCGCTGAAGCGGACCCCTACAAGGTTCGTTGCCCCACAATCTCCACTACTGCCTCCATACCTTCCTGTCCTTTCGCAACTGGCATTACATTCCCGGCTGCCCCTACAACGGCATCAATACTTTTGAGGCCGCTTCCGGTGACGAGCAGGACGACCTGTTCATCATGGGTGACTTTGCCTTCCGCGAGCAGACGCAGCAGACCGGCATAGCTGGCAGCACCGGATGGTTCGGCGAAGACACCTGTGAGACGGGCAAGCTCTTTTTCCGCCGAAAGAATTTCCTCGTCTGAGACGGTTACGCCGTAGCCTCCACTGGCGCGGATGTTGCGAACAGCCATTGCGCCGTTGCGGGGCAGACCTACCGATATGCCATCGGCAATGGTTTGCGCGGGATAGGGACGAACAATACCATCGCCTTCAAGAGCTTTGACAATAGCGGGCG
>DATGJV010000762.1:0-5407 GCA_035295005.1 Ktedonobacteraceae bacterium
CGACCTTGTATCATTGACCAGCGACAAGGCGCTGTATCGTGCCAACCGCGATACGGTACGGCTACTTGTGGCCTCACCATTGCGTCCGCAACACACATTGCGCCTTGCTTTGCGTTTGAACGGCAACCCTTATGCCGATTATCCATTAACATTAGACAAATTCGGCCTCTGTCTCTGGTCAATGCAGGATTTGCCGGAGGGGGGGTACGAAGCACAATTAGATGGGACCGCAGCCGACACTTGCCGCTTTGAGGTCGCGGAATATCGTCTCGCGCCGCTCAATGCCGAACTGACGGAGCAACACTTGAGCGGAGAGACATTGCGCTATATCCTCACTGTAACTGCCTTTGGACAACCCTATAGCGGCCCCATTGAGGTAGAGCTACAGGAACGCGGACAGCGCGTGGGCGAACGCAGCAAGTTGAACTGTAACCGCGAGGGGCAGTGCCGGGGCGCGGTCAAACTTTCTGGTGCCGGGCCATATACGCTGAATGTCTTTGCCGGAGAGCGTACAGCGGCAGTGCCGTTAAAAGGGTCTGAACAGGAGCGGCGCGAATCGTTGCCCATCAGCGAACTGGGAGAGCTGCGCGTCCTAAGCCTGTTGCCCTTGCCACAATCGAACGTGTGTCGGGGTATGTATATCGCACGGGGGGGCGCGAACACCGAGCCATTTCTCGTGCGGCGCGTGGTTGGCAACGAAGTAGAGATTACTGCCCGTGCCGCCGCCTCGTTGCTGCGTGTCGTAGTCACAAATCCCAGCCGCGATACCTTTGAAGAGAAACTCTACAGCGATGTCAAGCCAGAACAGGTGATACGCATGCCCATTCCCGCGCCATATGGCGTTGTGTTACTGGGCGCATTTATAGACGACAAAGCCTGGGAAGGCTGGTGTACCGTCCTACGACCCACCAGTCTGCAATTGCAATGCGCTGCGCCAAAACAGGCAAAACCCGGCGCTCATATCAACGTGACGCTCAAAACAGCGCTGGCAGACCGCGATGTGCCTGTACAACTGATCGTCAAAGACCAGCGACTGGTAACGACAAGCGACCCACAGGTGGAACTGGCAGCACAAATCAAACAGAATCTAGCCGCGTGGCACGAGCAAACAGCCACGGGCGAGGTTGAACGCCAGCTTGGACACATCAATGCTTTTCGCTATGGTACGCTAGTCCGCGGACAGGCCATGCCTCGTATGGTTGCCGCAGCGCCCTCAATCTTCAATCCCAACCCCGATATGGCTCCGCCCGGCGCGGCACCAATGGCAGCGCAAGGCGGCATCAGGCCAATGGCAATGATGAGCGCACAAGCGTCTACTGCCATGCTGCAAACAGCAAACGCGCCAGCCGTTGCTCCAACTGCAACCTTGACGCGCATTCGCATGCAATTCCCCGAAATTGTCTACAACAACATCGTCAAAGTGCGCGGTCAGGCGAACGTTGAAGTGACATTGGGCGAAGGGATGACACGCTACTCTATCGAGGCATTTGCACTCTCGCCCGACACGCTCGATTGGGAGCGCGTAGAAACGGCACTGGAGACGGTGCAGCCCGTCTTCGGTGAACTTACCGTCTCGCCCTTTGCTTTCCCCGGCGATCCCGTTATTGGACGATTAGACGTGAGCGCGGCTTCCGGCGGCGCAATCGTCGAGGTACATCACGATGGCGAAAACGTGCCGCTTTTCTTTGACGATGGCAGCGAGGTCACTCATGGTCTGCCTATTCCGTCCGGTTCAGTCGTGCGTTTCCCCGTGCAACCCGGCACAATTACTTCGATGGTCCGTGACGCCCGCAAAGGCGGGATAGATATCAGCGAACGCCATGTTACCGCGCCAGGTCGCTTACGACACATCGCACGCCGTCTCCACCTGTTGTTGCCAGGAGACGAAGTAACAATGGATGTACCGCGACGATTGGAAATAAAGCCGATGCCGGGATTAGAGCGTCCTTTCCAGGTTTTTGTTGAGTCCGCCGCCCTGTATCCCTTTGGTTGCGTCGAGCAAACCTCGGTCAAACTGCTCTCCATGTTTACCGGCTACATCACGAACCTGCATAACGAAGCGATTGCGCACAACTATGAAGCTGCGATTCTTGTCTGGTACAAACGGCTACAGAGTATGTACCTGCCGGATAGTGGTTTCTGCCTCTATCCACCGGAGGAGTCGGGACAAAACAAACCAGATACCCATTACGCGCCGCTCGCAGTTCACCACCTGTTGAGTCTGCCCAACGCTGAACATTCCAACATCCAAGAACCGGCGCTGATAGAAATTCTGGCGGATATTGCCAGAATGGCAACTAATGCCGCCACGTACTATGCCATCGCCTATCCACCCCAGGAGGTGAGCGATTGCCACGCCGCCTATCTCACGCTGGCTGGCAATGCTTCACAAGAGAAAAAGGACAGAGCGTTAGCCTTTGTACGCACACGTTTACGAGAACACAACGGGCAAATCTATGTAGATACACAATCCGACCAGTATGCTCTCACGTTCTATGGCAGGAATGTGGCAACGAGGCGTGAAACCGCCTACGCAGCTGCCGCATTACTGGCGGCAAAAGATACGGCGGATATTCCAACTGCGATTGCCGCTACCAACTATCTGACCGCTCAGATGAACGAGGACGGGCGGCTCTACAGCACCATTGATACGGCAGCCTGTCTCGCCCTGTTGCTCGCATTGCGCGACACAGGTCTGCTAGCTAATAGTGGAAATAGCGGGCGTGTGTTGCTGAATGGAGAGGAAATGGCGCTTGCTGACGCTCTGACCTTTGATGGCAAAGTGGAATCGTTGCGTTGCCTTGAGGGCATCATTGCCGGGCAGGTAACAACAGAGGTGATCGAAGATTGGAGTACATATAAAGGGATTTTGCCGGTCGAGGTCTACCTAGAGCGGCACGGCAATATCCAGCAACACTTTGCCGTTGGTGATGACCTTGACCTCGTTATTCGCGTTGCGCATTATGAACCGGGGCTGCTGGCACATGTCTGTCTGCCCGATGCCCTGGCGCGAATCGTCGGCGGTGGGCAAGTCAAGCGTTTCAGCCTGGATTTCCAGGGCAAAAACGAGTTGCGTGTGCCACTCGCTGTCGTAGGGCGCACACACCTACCAGATGGCAAAAACTCCGCGCTGGACCGTTCATTACAACAATGGGTTGGTGTGAACGAAGAAAACGCAGACGCAGATGCCGCCCATACCCAGCACTGGGCCGTCATCGTGCGCAACATGTTCAAAGAAGAGCAGATCGGCAACCCTGGCTTATTAGAGGTGGAAGTAGTGTAGGGGTCCGCTTGAGCGCACCCGCGTCCTCAGCTTCCACTGAAATCGCATATTACCAGAAAAGGGATGCGGGTGCGCTCAAGCGGACCCCTACACCGTCTGTAAGTACAATAGTCCTAGCTCCACCTTGAGAGGCTTGACCAGAGTAGGCTAAGCGGGTACAGTCTCGGTAAGGTACTGTGAATGTGTGGTGTAGGGACCGATTGATCGCGTCCGCAGTGGTGTGTTGGAAATAGTTCTACTCTCATGATTGGGGATCTTTGTATGTCGTCTGTTGATGATCGTCAGAATAGCGCAACTACCGGACAAAATACGCCTACGGGGGCGTTGCCAATGCCTGGATTCGTCAGTCAACTCTCGCCTACGGAGCAACTATCATTTCCAAATACAGCTCCATTCCCTTTTAGCACAGAGGGGCCTTCTCAGTTTTCACCCGTAATGTCACGCGCTTTGTCCGAACCCGCTTTAACGGCGGGAGCTACACGCCCGTTATCCGATCCAGGTCGCACAGGCAATTTGAGTATTGCTCCATTTGCCTCGCCGGGTGTCACACACAATCTGGCTGAAGTAGCTGAGGCGGAAACGGGCGCACTTGTTCCCGTAAGAGCTGCTAGAACAACCACGTCTCTACGCCAGACAGTCATTATACGTGGAAACGGGAACAAAGGTAAGAGGACGATACGTCCGCCCAAAGGGCGACGCTGGGTTATTCATATCACCGGGACGCTCGGCCTGTTGCTGGTTGCCTTTGCCACATTGTTGGCGGTTTCTCCTGCCGGGAGCTTTGCCGAATGGAGTTTCAACCCGTTCCGTTCCATTTCAGGTTCTGCTATGAGTAGTAATGCTTCTCTAAGCTTCCTTCAAGAGCAAGCGGCGACGGTGACAGCCGTGACGCAGGATGGGCATGATACTGGCTCACACAACTATCCAGGGTTGCCAACGCCACCACCATCATTTGGCGGTAACGGTAGCGGCGATGGCTTCACCTACGGCCAATGCACCTACTGGGCCGATTATTACTATCACCAGTTAACAGGTCACTATGTGCCGTGGGGCGGAGATGCCTGGGCGTGGGCAAACGGCGCTCGTGCTTCCGGCTGGGTCGTTTCAGGCTCGCCGCATATTTACTCCATCATCGTACTGCAACCGTATGTGCAAGGTGCCGGCGGCTATGGACACGTCGCTGTCGTCGTGGGTTTCAATAAAGATGGCAGCGTACTCACCAGCAACTGGAACTGGTATGCAGGTGGCGGCGGTTGGGCGCGTACCAGCTACTGGAATTTCTTCCCCGGCCCTGGCGTCACCTTCGTCTGGTATCCTGGGACCTGAAAAACAAAAGCAGAAAGGGGCATCCGAGCGGTCGGATGCCCCTTTTTTACTGAGCGTACTACACCATCGGAATATGCTCCGTGTGCAACATTGGTCGCTCTTCTCGCTGAGAGCGGCGCTCCATTAGCCGTTGGACGGCGTTACTGATACGGCGTATGCCCTCTTCGATGTGTTCCTCTTCAGGCGCGGCAAAGCTGAGGCGGAAATGTTGTTGTCCGCCCCCGTCTACGTGGAAGGGTTCGCCAATGACGAAGGCTACCTGCTCACGTACTCGCGTCGCCTCGCGCAATAATGGGCGTGAACGCAAATCGCCAGTCAGGCGACACCAGAGATGAAAGCCACCGTTGGGCATGTTGACGCGCACATTCTCAGGCCAGTGCCGGGCAATAGCCTGCAACATCACGTCGCGTTTGTGCCGGTAACAGCCGCGCAGCATTGCCAGGTGGCTATCCAGCAGATCATGTTCAAGAATTTTGGAGACAGACCACTGCCCTATGGCGTTCGTATTCAGATCAAACACCTGTTTGTGCAGAGACAGGCGTTCAATCATTGGCTCCGGGGCCGCCAACCATGCGACACGTAATCCCGGTGCCAGTATCTTGGAAAAGGTGCTGAGGTATATAACCTGCCCCGAAGTGTCAAGCGCCTTGAGTGGCTGCGGCGGCTTCTCATTGAAGTATAGTTCGCCATACGGATCATCCTCCAGAATAGGCGTTTGATAGCGTCGGGCCAATAGCAACAGGCGTCGCCGCCGTTCGAGCGACATCACCGTACCCGTAGGGTTCTGGAACGTTGGCA
>DATGJV010000763.1:0-6749 GCA_035295005.1 Ktedonobacteraceae bacterium
CTAGTAGACCAGAAAGGTTTCGATCTCATTGCCGAAATCGCCGGTGAGCTGCGCAATTTGCCTTTGCAACTGGTAGTCCTGGGAACTGGTCATTCGCGCTACGAGCAATTATTCCGCGATCTCGCAGCGCAAACCGGCAACGTGCGAGCACGAATCGGCTTCGATGTTGCCCTCTCCCACCGCATCTACGCGGGCGCGGATTACTTCCTCATGCCCAGCGCCTTTGAACCCGGCGGCCTCGGCCAGTTAATCGCCCTGCGCTATGGCACGCTGCCCATCGTCCACGCCACCGGCGGTTTAGCCGATACCGTCACCGACATAGACGCCAATCCCACCACCGGCAATGGTCTCAGCTTCATTCCCTACACCGCCTCAGCCCTGCTCGACACCTTGCATCGTGCCTTGCGCCTCTATCAAGAGCGCGACCTCTGGCCCGACCTCATCACCCGCGCCATGTCCTACGATTCGCGCTGGTCCGCCAGCGCCCAGGCGTACAGTTCGCTGTATGAGAGTGTGCTGCGGCTGCCGCCGATGTGAGGTGGTTGTGTACACTGGAATCAGTGTAACTATCAAACTACAAAAGCACCTTCTGGCAAAGAAACTGGAAGGTGCTTTATGCCGTAAACGAGCGAACTCAGGAAGGAACAAATCTTGCTTTAATAGGCATAGATGCATCTTCTGGAGATGCAAGACTGACTTTGATTTCAGCTTTAAGCCCCAGAGCGCGTAGGATATCTGAAATTGTATCCAGTGTGGGGTTTGGATGAGAAGCATTGAACAAACGTGTCACCGTGGGACGTTGTACACCCATCCGCTCAGCTAGTTCCTTCTCACTAACATTGAGGGCTTTGCGAGCCTGTTCAAGCACTTGAAGCAAGGCAATATCTACACTCATGTCATAGAAAGCAGCTGCGAACTCTGGGTCTTTCAAATCCTTGTGCAGACGCTGGTGAAATTGGCTCATGATCGTTCCTCCTGTTCAGGTACTTCCGGGCTTATCTTATGAGTATACTGGTAATCCCTCCAATAATCATATGCTTGTTTGAGATCGGATGTTGAGGCAGGTTGACCTACTCTCTTTACGTAGCCATGCAAGAGTACTACTCTGTTGTGTTCTCCATCGAATCCGAAAAGTTCTCTTCCAAGAAATCCGTTAAAGATTGTGCGTATCTCCCACAGCCCTTTGTAGTCATGGCATGGCTCAACAAGGCCACCACCAAGGTGAGGTCCATACACCTCAATTGCAGCAGCAATGGCTCTTAACTTAGCCCCCAGCTTTTTATGATAACGCATTAAGCTAGTTTCAAACTCTTCAGCGGGTTGCGTAGTATCAGCCATCTCATAAACAAAAGGTAACATAAATGATACGCCCTGTCAAGAGATTTGTTTTTTTAGAGTGGTGTTTAGAAAGGCAGAGCCATGATTAATCTTATGGTTATGTGATTCATCAAGAGTATGCTATACTCATAGCAGAGTAGCAGAATCGGCACAACAGAAAGGGCAAACGAACAGGATGATCACGCAAATCGAGATAGATGGCTTCAAGACATTCCTGGACTTCAAAGTCGAGCTTGGCCCATTGCAAGTGCTAGTCGGCTCCAACGCTTCTGGTAAGAGTAACCTTTTCGACGCTTTGCACCTACTGTCTCGCCTGGCTGAAGTTGATTTACGTTCAGCTTTTCAGGGATTGCGCGGCTCACCGGATGATCAATTCACGTTATTTCCAAATGGTCAACGCTCCGATTCCATTCGGATTGCTGTAGAGTTGCTGGTGGATCGCAATGTACAGGACGAGCTAGGACAAAAGACCGAGCTAACGTATACCCGATTGCGCTACGAGATTGCTGTCTCGTTCAAAACTGATACATATGGCCTGGAAAGCCCATATGTATTGCACGAAGGATTACATTCTATTTCACCGGACAGGGATAATTGGAGTAAAGAACATGATCTTTCTGTCCAGAATGGCTGGCTCCCGGACACTGCTATGGATCAAAAAACGTTTATTGACACTCAACTGTCAAAGGGACGTATCTCTAAATCGGTTACTCCTATAGCAGAATCTCAAAGAGAATACCTGAAGATCTTCCTGTACGCTGATGGCGCTGGACAGGGAAATACGAAGAGTTTTTATGCCGACGAGGTGCAACGTACTATTTTAAGTAGAACAGATGAGGTGGATTATCCTCATGTTTTCGCTGTTCGCGAGGAACTACGCTCGTTGAAATTTCTTCACCTCAACCCTGACGCACTACGAGAGCCGAGTTCGTTTAAATCGCCATCGTTTCTTTCAGTGGAAGGACATAATCTTCCCTCGATGCTTGCGCGTTTGCAAGCAGAGGACAAACTGTCTCTTATAGATATCTCTCGTGATATGGCAAATTTAGTGCCTGGTTTTCACAGGGTCAAAGTGGAAAAAGATGATGCCCGTGGAGACTACGAAATAGTCGTTGAAACAGTTGATGAGCATACTCAACCCGCGCAGGTACTTTCTGATGGTACACTGCGATTGCTTGCATTAGCAACGATTCGAAACGATCCTCATTATCATGGAGTTCTCTGTCTGGAAGAACCGGAGAACGGCGTACATCCTTTGCATCTTCATGAGATGGCTCGTATGTTACGAGCAATGGCAACCGATTTTAGCGACCCTCATCAGGTAAACGAACCTTTGAGGCAAATACTGATTACTACCCACTCGCCAGTATTCATCAGTCAACCAGAGGTGATAGATGCTCTTTTGCTGGTGATAACTCCAAAGAGAGTGAGCTATCATACTATCCCGTCAGTTCGCCTTACACAAATGATACCGGTGCTTACACAGAAAAACCAGCCTTCGATGAGCAGTGAATCTCAGCAAGATCATGCCGTTGATATCTACACTATTGATATGCTGAGGAAATACCTTGAGAGCGGGTCTATCGCTGAGGCCCTCAATCAATTGGAGCAGACAAGAGAAACTCTAACGAGGTAACAGATATATGAATATGTTGGTGATGGGCTTGCATGTTGAAGGGCCAACCGATAATCGCTTTTTGCCTGTAATCATTCAGCGCACAGCAGAACAAATCCTGTTTCAACATGATCGCGCCGAGGTCATAGTGCTAGAACCCATCGTCATGAAAAAACATCCAGATATTACTCATAGAGATGAAAGTATCCTGCGGGCTGCACATGATGCATCTGGTTTTCATGTATTGATTGTTCACGCTGATGCAGATGGACCTACACGAGACGAAGCATTTCGCAACCGCTTTGAACCCGGTAACATGCTCATTCAAGCATGTACAGAAAGTGTATGTAAAGATATCTTACCAATCATTCCTGTACGAATGATTGAGGCGTGGATGTTGGCTGATCTAGATCAATTTCACAAAGCCCTGGGCATAAAGATGAGCCATCAAGGATCAGGTTTACACTCCAAAGCAAAACAGGTAGAGTCATATCACGATCCCAAAACTGTTATCGCTAGAGTAATACAGCAAACATATCCAGATAAACCTCAGTACTGGGGTAGAATTAGAGGTCAGCTCTATGCTGATTTAGCCCCAATGATTCGTCTGAGCCAACTCAAAGACGTTCCCGCTTATCAGCAATTTGTCTCTGACCTTACCGCTACACTCAAAGCAATCAATATCATTTTTTAGAAAATGTGGGAAAATCAAAACCATCGACACAGAAAGGCAAAATGAATGACTCAGAATACACCATCACACTCTATGAAGCTTGGGCTAATGCTGGGCATAGATGAGGGTTCCCTTGAAGGCAAAACACCCACGTTTCAGGACCTCAAGGAAATGGCACAAACTGCTGAGCGGGTTGGGCTGGATTCCTTCTGGCTGGCGGATCACCTCATTGCGCGTTTCCCAGGTGAAGACGAGCAGGGGACATGGGAAGCTTTCACTATGATGAGTGCTTTGGCGGCTGTCACCGAACGTATCACGCTTGGGCCGCTTGTGGCTTGCACATCGTTTCGCAATCCGGCATTGCTGGCGAAGATGGCCGATACTCTTGATGAGATTAGCGGTGGGCGCTTTGTCCTGGGGCTTGGCGCGGGCTGGCATCAACCGGAGTATGATGCATTCGGCTACCCTTTCGATCATCTTGCTACTCGTTTTGAGGAAGCATTGCAAATAATTGTACCGCTCTTGCGTGAGGGACACGTTGATTTTCAGGGACAGTACTACTCGGCTCGCAATTGCGTATTGCGGCCTCGCGGGCCATCGCCGTCTGGCCCATCCATCTTGATTGGCGCACGCCGCCCTCGTATGTTGCGGCTTGTTGCGCAGTACGCGGATGCCTGGAATACCGTCTGGCATGAAGACCCGATGGTAGTGAAGGAACGGTATGCGGAGTTCAAGGAAATCTGTACATCGGTGGGACGTGATCCCGCGACAATTGAACTTACGGCTGGAACAATTGTGAAATTCTCTCAATCGGCTGGGGAGAATCCGATACAAAAAGCGATTTCGGGAACGCCAGAAGAAATTGCGCACCAGCTGCAAGGCTTTGCTGATGTGGGTGTGACGCATCTTATGGTTGTACCTGAACCCTCGAGTGTGGCAAGCATTGAACAGTTCGGTCGTGTTGTAGAATTGATGCATAACTCTTGAGCAAATGACAGAGGTAACAAAAACATGGATGCATTTACCTTACTCAACTTGATAGCGGCACGCGAACAATCGGGGGAACTCTATCACGAATTCCTGCATGTTCCGGCTATGAGCGCCGGAGTGTACCAACTGGCAGCAGGGAGTACCGACCCACAGGAACCGCATACTGAGGACGAACTGTATTATGTTGTACAAGGACGTGCGCGGATACGAGTCGGCAACGAGGATATGGCCGTTGAGGCAGGCTCACTCGTCTTCGTCGCGGCCAACGTCGAGCATCGCTTTCATACGATTCAAGAGGACCTCACGGTTCTCGTCTTTTTTGCGCCCGCCGAATATTCCCGTGCAGAAACTCAGACTTCAACGACATGATGGGAACGTGATTGAACATAATGTTGTTAAGAAAAGGAATATCCTCATGCATACTGACACACACGCATTTTCTCTTGGGGAGGCAACAGTCACCGTCATCAATGTGGGAGATGTGTACCTCACACTATCCCAGATTATGAATGTGCCGGAGAGCGAATGGCGACCTCGTTACGCGGATATAGTTGATCAACCAGCATTCTTTCCCAGCAAGTGTATCCATATCGCGCTCCCGGATGCATCCGTGCTGGTTGATGCCAACAACTTTGCTCTTTCAACACCGCCAGACTCGCCTTATGCACCTCCTGCGGACTACCAGCCACCACCGGATTTACTGACTCAGTTGCTGGAACATGGTATTCATCCTGAAGATATTACGCATCTCGTGATTACACATGCACATTTTGACCACTATGCTGGCATTACCTGGGAACGTGGTGGACAGTATGTACCCACATTTCCGCGTGCGCGTTATTTTCTGGGCAGGGCCGATTGGGAGTATCCCGAAACGCAGGAGGCATTACGCGACCCCAACTCGGCGGATAGCCACACGTTTGGCGTAGTCAACCAGGCGGGATTGTTGGAACTGGTGGAAGGAAACCTTGACCTCACCTCCTCAGTACAAATTATTGCCGCTCCCGGCGAGTCTCCGGGCCACCAGATCGTGCGTATCTCCTCGCAAGGCCAGATACTCTATTGCCTGGGTGATCTCTATCACCATCCAATTGAGGTTGAGAATCCCTCGTGGATGTCTGAATGGGACGATGCCAGTACCAATCTCGCCAGCCGTACAGCACTGGTGGAAGCGGCCCTCTCTGAAAATGCTCTGCTTATTGCCACCCATATCCCTGGCATCGGTCGCCTGGAAGCGACGGCAACCGGTGCCAGGTGGGTAAATGTTGAGCTTGCCTGATTGTCTATTGCTAGCAAAGCTTGTCAGAGCTTTCGCTAGCAATGGTAAGCAGTGAGTGTGTTGGCCCCGCCTGAAAGAGGAGATGTGGTACCAACAGCCCATACATGTTTGCTGCCTGGAATGTTTGTTGCGGCCTCGAAGACACTGCCATTCGGGTTGAGATTGGGACTGGGAACGATACTCCATCGTGCGCCGTTCCAATGCTCTGTCAGGGTTTGAATAAGGCCGTTCTCAGGAACGTACGACCCGACGGCCCAGACATTGTTGGCGGAGGTGGCGCTGATCCCATTCAGGAAATAGTCCTGTGATGGAGGGATGGGGCCGCTCACGATGTTCCATTGTGTGCCGTTCCAGTGTTCAATCATTGCTTGACTCTCAGAATTTCCCACTACCCAGGCATTCGTAGCTGAAATAGCGGCAACGCCATTTAGCATATTATAGAGACCGGGGTTTGGACTGCTGACAACACTCCATTGCGTTCCATTCCAATGCTCAGTAAGCGTCGGAGTACCCATTGTGAGATCGTACTCGCCCACCGCCCAGATGTCATTCGCGGAGGCGGCACTTACACTAAACAGGAAGTTTGCATTGCTACTGCCGTTTGGGCTGGAGATAATACTCCAGTGTTGGGATTGGGACTTTTGACAATCGTCCACGTACTGCCGTTCCAGTGTTCAATAAGCGTGAGCAGTTGCTTTGAACCGTATCCAACAGCCCAGATATCGTTTGCTGAAGTAGCCGCTATGCCATCGAATTGACCGCCATGCTCAAACGTAGGACTGGCGACTACTTTCCAGCTTGATCCATCCCAGTGTTCGATTAGTGGCTGATATATAGATTTAGTTCCTTCAGTA
>DATGJV010000764.1:0-4057 GCA_035295005.1 Ktedonobacteraceae bacterium
CGCCTTCTACCGACCCGGCAAGCGCAACCAGCGTGCTTACCGCGATACCATCGCCAAAGCTCAAGTTATCGGGATGGAAGAAGCCTTTTGTGCCGTCCGACAACAGGCGATTGCTAAAGCGTTGTAGCAGTTCGGCCTCGACATGCCCGCGCAGGTAATGCGGCTGTACCACAACGCACATTGCCAGTTCTACGGGTACATAACGCGCCTGTTCGACCGCTACATCATGCCCGATGCGGCGGAACTGCTCTAAGTATAGAGCTATGCCATCGCGCATGGTCATGCTTAACGTCTCTGTTCCTAACGGGTCAATGACCACCAGCACATCGTAGCCACTACCATTCCAACGCAACGACGCGGCGGCACGCTGCACACCGGGATAATTCTGCGCCAGCGTTGCGTAGTCATCGGCGGTGATAGCTCGTTCTAGTTCTGAGCCAAACGCCTGGGGCGCGAATAGTTTGGCCTCCGTGAGCGGCTCCGGCACTGTTCCACCAACGGCAGCGAAGGGATTGCGCGGCGCGATAATGATGTTCTCGGGCCTGTTATCATTGCGGAAGACGATATGTGTGATGGTTTCGGGTCCAACATTGCCTTCCGGCCCATTACCGACGCGATAGAGCGCACTGAACGCTTCGTTAGGTTCGGGGGCGCGGCCCGTCTGATTGTTGCCGAAGCGCAGGTGGGCGATTACATTGTCATCCATCTCCACCACAAAATCAAAGTCATCAGGTTCGCTCTCCAACAAATCGGGCTGTGCATGCCACGTTCTTACCACCGTGGGAAGCAGTCCTTCCGGCGCAGGTGTACTTTTCAATGTAATATTTGGCACAGCCTTGCGTGGGTCCTGTGCGAGCATCTGCGCGGCGGGTTTGCCTGTCATTACAGGCTGGCTGTAGGTGAGCGGCGTTTGAGCAAGCGTTGGCGTGAATGGCCCGGCGATGATCTCAACATCCGATACCTCATTTTCACCCTCACAGGATGGGATGGTCTGTGCAACCGGAACCGTGTATGTTTCGGCAGGCGCAATGGTTAACCCAGAATCAATAAGGATCAAGTTGCCCCTGGCAACGCTAATATTCTGGAAGAGCGTGCAATCAGGCGCACGCCCAATATTGGAAATACAGAATGGGAACAGCAAGGCATCCTCTATCGCCCACTCGACCTCCAGCACATCTTTATCATAAAGATGGTCTCTGGCATGCTCTACTTTTGTCAAACGCACGACCTGACGGCGCGTTGGCAACGCATCCTGTTTGAGGCCCGTATCTGCCCCGCGCACCTCCTCAAAAAGCAGGAAATCGCCCGGCTTGAGGTTGAGGATGCGTGTGCTTTGCGCGTTGCCAGAAGTTGTGTTGCGGACAGAAGTTTGCTTACGGGAGGGTTCTGGCTCCTGATCGTCGTCCTCCTCGTTATCTTCATTATCCTCTTCGTCCTCCTCGTCTTCCGCGATTTCCTGATCTATATATTCCTCTTCCGCTTCATCCGGCAAGTTCGGGTCGTGAGGGTAATCTTGCAACGTTGCCGACGTAGCACCCTGTGGCAGACAACACTCTTGATCGCCCCACGTGTAGAACCAGATGTCATCATGGGCCGCATAAAATTGCAGGTACGCCCTGGTTGGATCTTCGAGCAATGGCTCAAATGCTTCATAACTGCCCGTGGGTAGCAGTTGTACATCGCGATTGTTCATCATCGTAGGTGATGCCTCAAGCGTAGCACTGCTATCGGTGATAAAGTAAACATCGCCCGGTCGTATCTTGAAAGTAGTGTTGGCACCAATATCTTCTGAGACTTTCAAGTACAGCCATGTACGGGCATTGCAGCCCTCGTGCAGCAGGTAATCAACGATGCGGGCATGACGACGCACAGAAATGCGCTGACGGGCCGTGTCAAGATAGGCTTCCGTGGCTACAGCATCCTGATAATAGCTTAGGTAGTCGCCAGTGTAGGCCAGTATCTCCATCAGAGCGATATATTCATCGGCGGCATGGCGCTCTTGCCAGCCAGGTATCGTCAGAGCTAGACGGTCCAGCAACAACTGGCGAAAGCTGGTATAATCTTTGGCTAGATAGTTGATCTCAGGTTGTTCATAAACCGTCGGTGGACAACTATCGTCGCTTTTGCAATCCAGGTCGCTCGGACAGCCTGCTTTGAAGGAGAAATCTACCGAGGCGTAGCGATTATCAAAACCGTGTAATCTCCGGTAGATGGGACTGCCCTGTTTGTCAAAACCGGCTTGCTCGACGAGGCGCAGCGTATAGGTCGAGAAATCGCCTGCTCTATCAACGCCAACCTCCATATAATCATCAAGTTCGGGGTCTTTGTTGCGATGAACTGTAACCTTCAATACATGGATGTTGATCACGCGCCGTCCACCGCTAATCTGTATGTTCTCCGGCCCCAACTGCCGTGGTGCCTTGCCCAGAAAGTAGACGGACAGAGTGAGCTGGTCGTCGCTGACCTCTACATAATCCAGCCCTTGCAGCTCAGCTTCTCGCACATCGCTGCGTCGCCGTTCATCGTTGCATATCTCTGAAGTTTTCATACCTTACACCGTTTGCGTGAACTGGGCTACTTGCCGCTCGTTTGTTTGCTTTACGATATACGAAATGACAATACTCAGGGTCGAGTCATCGCTGGTTACATCGAGGGCTTGCAATTCAAGTACATCGCCGAGCCAACGTTGCACCGCCGCTTTGAGCGTATATTGCAGCGCGGCTGCCAGTTCGGGACTGTTTGGCGCGAAGACCAGTTGTTGCAGACCACTGCCAAAATCGGGGCGATTCACTCGTTCGCCGGGATTGGTGAACAGGAGTTGCTCCAGCATATCGCGTACATGCGTGTTATAGTCGGTCTGGGCCGTGCGTCCGCGATTATCGAAATGAACAGGGTAGGCAATATAACTATTTTGCATGGCGCATCTCCCTCAAGTTCCTATCACCCGCGTCTGGACAACAGTAGGAAGCAGAGGTGTGCCGGTAGGCGCACAGATTGCCACGCCAGATTGCAGCAATACAGGTTGACCCAGCGCAAACACCCGCACCGCGCCTACCGTCCACATTGCTGTGACACACGGCCCGTTGGCGGCTGGCGGCGGTGGGAACACACATCCCGCGATGACATAGGGAGCCGTTATGGTGACTATCGGTTGCCCGCTCACCAGTACCCGTGGCATGGGTACCGTCGGCTGGGCCTGCCCGCCGTGAGAACATAGCACTACGGCCCCGACATGGAGTAGTGGTCCAGGCATCTCTTCGTTCCTCCTTCAATGGATATACTTTGCATACAAACACAGAGGTCTGTTCCCCTGAAACGTTACATAACGGTAAGCGCACCTTCGTTCATCGTGATAATATTGCCCACCATCGCAATGGTTGCGCCCTGTCCGTTGGTGATGATGATGCCCAGATCATTGATCATAATCATCGCCCCGCTGAGTGTTTGCAGGATGATGCCTTCGGCTGGCACGTCGCTGAGGACAATGGTGTTCTGATTCATCGTTTGCAGGACGATATTGGGGTCGCCGGGAATACCTGCCAGTGCGAGCGCCGGTACCGAGGTTTGAGAACCCCACATACAGCCTGTCCAGACAGGGTGACGCAGGTCGCCCTGCTCAAACTCGATCCACACATTCGCCTCGACCGGCGGCACGGCGAATATGCCCATTGGCGTCGCACCGCCCGCAATCGGCACGCAAGCCTCGGCCCAGTTTGACGGACTAAACTGCGTCACATCGGCTATCGTGACCTGAATGCGTCCCCGGAACTCAGGATCAATGTTGTTCAGTACGATGCCGCGATATTTACCGTAATATTTCTTTGCTGTTTCGATCATGGAATTACCCTCGGCACATTTGGCAACAAACCATCACGTACTAGATTAAAACTTTGCTTATATTCGCCACGTTTAATGTTATGCGTGACGCTGGTCACGTAGTAAAGACCATCATATGCTAGACTCGCTCCGCGCACTCCCACCAGACCACGTGCCTTGAGTGGTTGCCCGTAGCGCACAACATCCAGTTGCCCGGAGCCAGAGACGACGTCAGCAGAGT
>DATGJV010000765.1:0-8825 GCA_035295005.1 Ktedonobacteraceae bacterium
GTATACCATCCTGGCAATGGATGGTGCAGTTGACCGCCTCCATTTTCTTGATGCACATGGTCTGCTCACCACACTGCTACCTGAATTCATTCCCGCTCGCGGTATGCGACAGCCCAAACCTCACTACTGGGACGTGTTGGAGCATTCTATCCAGACCGTGGGTATGCTTGAGCAATTGACGCGATTATTAGACGGCCCACCGGAAGAGATACAACTATCACACATTGAGCGTAATGGGCCATGGAACCTGACCAGGATACAGATATTGTTGCAGGAGGCTGAAGAACAGAGCGTCTTTCAACGCGATATGCTCTCCACGCCGCGCATGAAAATGGCGACGCTGCTGCATGATATCGGCAAGCCGCCGACTTACACCACCGACGAGAACGGAGCCATTCACTTTTACGGGCATCCACAGGTAGGAGTACCTGTAGCGCAACATATCATGCGCCGCCTCAGTAGCAGCACGCAGGACAGTCGTCTTGTCCAGCAAGTGGTGATGCATCATATGCGTCCAGGCCAGCTGGGACAGGATGGCGATGTGACGCTCAAGGCCATTCGCCGTTACTTTGTTGATCTCGGCCCAACTGGTATCACCGTCGCGCTCCTCTCGCTGGCAGACCATCTCGCTACTCGCGGGCCAGAGCCATTATCCGAAGCATGGGACAGACACCTCGCGGTCGTCTGCCAGTTGCTGGAGCAGTACATCAGGCACCGGGAAAGTATTATGCCGCAGTTACTCATCACTCCCAACGAATTGATCCGTCGCTTCAAGCTAGAACAAGGTCCAATCATTGGCACGCTGCTCGACGCCATTGCCGAGGCTCAGACCGAAGGTACCATCCACTCTAAAGACGAAGCGTTCTGGGTCGCAGAAGAGAAATTACATCAGACAAAGAACTAACACAGAGCAAGCTTACAACTGGCTGCGCCAGTTGTAAGCTTGCTCTGTGTTAGTTCTTTGTCTGATGCTCGCGGCGTGCCAGTTTATCCCATATCACCGGTACAACTACCGATATAGCTGTAAACACAGCTATGATCGAAGAGGACATGAGTAGAGCTTTGCGTTGCGCTGATTTGTTATCGTTCATGTTGATTTTGGCTCCTTATTAGTAACCTACACTTGAAATACGAACCAGGAAGAGACCGGTTGTAGGAGCCGATATGCAGATGAAATAATGAAATCGGTAAAAGAGACTCGACATTGCTGCGCTCGTCTCGGTGGGTGCGCTGAAGCGGACCCCTACAGAATAGTTGACAACCCAATCCCCATAGCGTACCATTACTATGGCTACAACTGTGGTAATGGTTTCCGAAGATAGTGGTGTCAGGAAGAATAATATAGCAGACATGTATCAGTATCTCAGGAAACCAGAAACCCTCATTGCCAAGCTGGAGAGAGATTTGTGAAGGCAATCGCGATATTTTATCAGGGCCGCAAACAAGACACCTCGGATGTTGCTAAACGACTTATCCCACTTTTACAACAAAGGGGATATGAAGTACGCAGCATTGATACGCGCTATGAGGGGGAGGAAACGCCAGACCCTTCGCTCAAAGGGATTGACCTCGCCATTGTTTTAGGTGGCGATGGCACCATCTTGCATGCTGCCCGTATCTGTGCATTCTCCGATGTACCTATTATTGGCGTCAATTTTGGTCGCGTCGGCTTCTTGACCGAACTTGAACCGGATGAGTTGGAGTCGAAACTGCCACTCTACCTCAACGGAGACACATCGGTCTGGGTTGACAGACGCGCCATGTTGCACGCCCGGCTCGACCAGGATGGGAAAGGTGAGGATTTCCTCGCCCTCAATGATATCGTGATTGCTCGCGGTACGTGGCCGCGTGTGGTAGAGATACGCACCTGGATTGACAACTATTTTTATAGTACGACCTACGCCGATGGCATGATCATCTCGACGGCAACCGGTTCAACGGCCTATAACCTGGCAGTTGATGGGCCGTTGCTGCATCCACAGGTGGAGAGTACGGTGATTACACCTATCGCACCGCACCTTGCCTCCGACCGCTCGCTGATTGTGCCGCCGGATGCCGAGGTGAAGTTGCAAATTTTCACCGGATCGCAGAACGGCGTTTTCTCTGCCGACGGACAGATGAATCGTGAAATCAAAGATGGCGCAACGATTGCCATCCACAAAAGCCGCTTCATGACGCAGTTTTTGCGTCGTAGGCCGCCAACGTATTTTTACCAGATCATCAACGCCAAACTGAAAGGCGATGATGATCCTTGATAGTCCCGGTGAAACTGAAACAAACGGACAGACAGACAAACCAGATATTACACATCCATTGAAGCATTATGTTACTTGAACTAAGCATTAAAGATTTCGCTATCATTGATAGTTTACACCTGCGGCTGAACCGCTACTTCAACGTCTTTACAGGCGAAACAGGCGCGGGTAAGTCCATCATCATTGATGCCGTCAACACACTGCTTGGCGGTAAAATCGGTGCCGATTTTGTACGAGCAGGCTGCGAACGCGCCACCGTCGAAGGCGTCTTCTCGGTTGATGCCCTGCCATCCTTGCCAATCAGCACCGACACATGGCAAACGCTTGCCACCTCATACGAGTCAGCAACCAACGGTGCCAGCACCATGTTTGAAGTGTTTGAGGCAAGCAGTACTGCCGCTACTCAATCTGCTCAATCTACCCGGTACACTTTGGCTGACGCGGAGAGTGCCGATGCCGCAGTTGCGCTCGCGGCATTGCTCAAGGAGTACGACATCACGCTGGAAGATGGGCAACTTATCCTGTCACGCGATATTTTCCGGTCGGGGCGTACCGTAGCGCGTATCAATGGCCGCGCCCTCTCACAACAGATATTACAACAGGTGGCTAGCTGGCTCGTTGATATTCACGGGCAGAGCGAACATATGAGTCTGCTGCGGCCCGAACAGCACGTCAATTTCCTCGACCGTTATGCCGATCTGTTGCCCTTGCGTGCGCAACTCGCGGAGAAGGTCACAGAATGGCGTACTGCTCGCAAACAATTACAGGCGCTGCAACAGAACGAACGTGACCAGACGCGCCGCGCCGAGTTCTTGCGCTTCGAGATCGAAGAAATCGAGAAGGCCCAACTCCAGCCCACTGAAATCGAAGAATTAGAGCAGGAGCGCAAGGTATTGAACAATGCCGAGCGATTGCGCGAACTCTGCACCATCGTCTACGGCTCTATTAAAGGAGCGGATATCGGTAGCGACGATTTCAAACCCGCGCTCGACCAGTTGCGCATCGCCCAGCGCAGTATTAGCGAACTGGCACGACTGGACAGCAGCTTGCAAGAATATGAAAACAGCCTCTCCGAAGCCGTCTACGCGCTGGAAGATGTAGCGGCCAACGTCAGCAGCTACGAAGCCGATATCGAAGACGACCCGCGCCGCCTTGCCGATATCGAAGAACGACTTGATCTCATAGCCCGTTTGAAACGCAAATACGGTGCCACTATCGGGGAAATTCTCCAACACATGGTGGAGGATCAGGCCGAACTTGACAGCATCATCAATCGCGAAGAGATTATTGCCAGGTTGCAGGAACAAGACACCCAGCTACGGCGTGACATCGGAATTATCGCGCAACAACTTACTACCCGTCGCAAAGCCTCTGCGGAACACCTGTCAGCCGCGATGGAAGAACAACTGGACGATTTGAATATGAAACGGGCCCGTTTCTCCGTTGAAATCGTGCAGGTTCCCGATGAACATGGTGTTCCTGCGAGCATTGATGAGCAACCGGAGCAGTACTACGCCTGTGACTTGACAGGTATTGACCGTATTCAGTTCCTTATCGCCCCCAACCCCGGCGAACCATTCAAACCGCTCACAAAGATTGCCTCCGGCGGTGAAACGTCGCGCCTCATGCTGGCGCTCAAGACGATACTTTCAGCAGCAGACGCAACCCCCACGCTGATTTTCGACGAAATTGACGCAGGTATCAGTGGGCGTAGCGGTCAGATCGTCGGTGAGAAATTGTGGATGCTCACACGCAACCACCAGGTTATCTGCGTTACCCACCTGCCGCAAATTGCCGCCTTCGCCGATACGCACTACAACGTTAATAAGCAAATCTTCGACAACCGCACCATGACTATTGTCAACGAACTGCGCCCAGAGCAGCGCGTGCGCGAAATTGCCCAGATTATGGGTGGTAGCGTCACCGACTTTTCGATGAAGAGCGCCGAGGAGATGTTAGCGCGATCTTATCTGTGGAAAGAAAATTTCCAGAGACGCCACTCCGGTACATTACCTTCTGGACTTGCGGCAGAGCCATCCGAATATCCCTCACAGGTTCTACCCCCTGGTACAGCTGTTTAAAAACGAAGACCGCCATTCCCAACTTATGGTGGTACAGAACATTGAGGCAGTACCTCTACGAACATCTCTCACAAGGTGACCTCGTGAGAGATGTTCGTAGAGGTACTGCCCTTCCTCATTTCCTACTCAAACCCATGCATCTCATTGAGACCCAGAGCTGACTGTTGAAGCACAATGTTGGGGACGGCCTTCCTCGTCGCTTCATTCGCCCCGCGACTGTGCAGTCGCTCCTTGATGGCCGGGAGCAGAAAGCGGTCCAGGCCATAGTATCCTCCAACTTTCCAGGCCATGAGCAGGAAGAGGGACAGGAGCATCATGAAGGGGTTCTTGCTTGCACTTCCTGCCGCAAGATACAGCAGATTCAAGCTCGCGCCCGCGAAGGCAGCCAGCCCGGTGAACAGACCCAGAATAAGCAGAATGCCAACCATTAACTCGCTCAGTGCAATCACCCACGCCATCCAGGTATAGGCGTGGTACACCAGCAGGAAGGAGAGCAGGTCGCGATACCACGTATAGGCAACTTCTGGATGAGGCCCAGATTGCGCATACGCCGCCCAGCGCCAGAAGCCCTTAAGCTCCAGCCCACCGCGTATCCATCCTGGATCAAGCAATTTTTCCAGCCCTGATTGCACCTACACTGACCCTAAGTAGATACGTACCGCCAACCAGAAGACCGATGCATTGACATGGCTGAGGAAAAAGGTCCCTTCTCGCGTTTGACCACTGCGGCGATGCACAAGATAGGCCACCGCCACGCTCCCAGCCGCGAAGAGGATCGTTGCGAGGACAAACCATCCCCATCCTGCGGGTGGTATACCGGGTAGGGAGATGAAGGTGACTGCTAAGGCGGCTGCCGATAGAATAAAACTCACTCGTTCAAAGCATTTCACTGTCGTTGTTGTGTTCATTTCTCTTCTCCTTTGTGACTCGGCTTGCTCACCTCTTTGAGGGAGGCGTGCAAGACCATCTCAACTCTTCTGTGAGAAAGAATACCTGAAGAAGAGGGTGAAAAGAATAGCACCGTGCTAGCACGTGGTTACTGATTATGTTATAGTAAAGGACAGTTGTAGAGTTGGTAGGTTCCACAGACGAGATGATTGAACAGGTCAGCGTTCCATCTCTCCGTGTGAAGGAAGTAGGATAATGGTCAGAAAAGCCGCCCAGGCCAGGCCTAATGATTTGCTCCGCCGCGCACGTCAGCAGCGCGGCTGGTCGCAGCGCGTAGTGGCAGCTGGCAGTGTTTTATCAGCGACAGGGAAAATACGAGCAAGCGGAACCACTCTTCCTGCGTACTTTGAAGATTCGAGAACAGGGGTACGGGCCAATGCATCCACATGTGGCCCGCAGCCTTATCCGCCTGGCGCAGTTCTATCAGGCGAGCGGCCAGCCTGAACGCGCTGAACCACTCTTTGTCCGCGCCCTGCCTGTTCTCGAACAAACACTTGGCTCAGAGCATCGCGAAACCATCCAGGCGCGTGCGAGCTATACTCAACTGCTTCAGATGCTGAATGGCACGTCGGGCAAGAGTCGGCCAGAAACCGGCAACAAGCGTTAGTTTGCCGAAAGGGGAGAAAGTGTGATAAAACCAGGGGAGTGAATGGGACATGAGAGCAAGCACTATCGCTATCATAGGCGCAGGCAGCAGCGGACTTGCCGCGGCCCACGCGCTGCAAGATGCCGGTCATACCGTCACCATCTTCGAGCAAAG
Source organism: Ktedonobacteraceae bacterium (assembly GCA_035295005.1). Lineage (GTDB taxonomy): Bacteria > Chloroflexota > Ktedonobacteria > Ktedonobacterales > Ktedonobacteraceae > DATGJV01. Next base: position 6,045 of record DATGJV010000765.1, read on the forward strand.
CCAGGAGGTTGGCGGACGCGCCACCACACGAAAGCGCGATGGCTTCATCTACGACTCCGGTGCGCAATATATCAAAGGCGGTTTGCCCGTCAGTACCGCATTAATTACCGAACGTTTTCGTACCGACGACCTGCTAGATATTGTCAAACCTGTCTGGATTTTTGACGCTCAGGGCTACATTCAGGAAGGCGATCCGCAACAGAACGCCGATCCCAAATGGAACTACCGCAGTGGCCTGATTGCTCTTGCCCATCGCATAGCGGAGAATGTGGATATTCGTCTCGCAACAGGCATTGGTCACCTGGAGCAGACCAACAACGGCTGGCAACTTTATGATACAACTGGAAATTCTGTCGGCATATTCGAGTACCTATTGATTACCATCCCCGCTCCACAGGCCGTTGAACTGATACAGTTCAGCCAGATGGCAGCCGAATTACAGAACAACATAATCGCCCATCTACAAAAAGCTCGTTATAACCCGCTACTTTCCGTTATGCTGGGCTATTCGCCCACGCCCGAAATCCGCCCGTATTACGCCCTTGTCAACGCTGATAAAGCCCATCCCATTTCCTGGCTGGCATGGGAACACGAAAAATCCTCCGCACGCACTCCCGCGAATACTGGACTATTGATCGCGCAAATGGCTCCGCAATATAGCCGCGACTACTGGCAAAAATCGGATGCTGAAATCATCCATGATGTAGCACGCAAAGTTACTACACTTATTAACGAGAATCTCACAGAGCCAGTATTTACCGATATACAACGCTGGCCCTATGCGTTACCCGCCGAAAAGGCTGACGCAGACGCTCTCAACACGCTTACCATAGCATACGGGCTGGCATTTTGCGGCGATGCTTTTGTTGGCGGCAGGGTTCACCTGGCACTGGAACATGGGATGGTGGTGGCACAAGAAATGTTGTAATGTATTTCCTATATTCCCACACCTATCGCCCAAATCGCACCCCTGTGCTATAATATTGACAGATTGGGGGCGAACGAAACACCCCTGGAGATACAGACACAAGGACTGGAATATGAATAAAAAGCTCATCAGTACAATACTGTTATTTGCTGTCTTTATTGGCTTCCTATGGTGGGGTCTTGCGATGCTCTTCTCTCCGGGGAAAGATGTCGAGACTGTTATTTATTCGCTGCTGCTTCTCGTATGCGCGGGCTATGCACTTGTTTCTCTTTTGATGCTGCCGCGTAAAAAATTGCCGTAAGTCTATCGTATTATTACCATTGTGCGTAAGTCAGGAACCGCTGTATGATTGATGAGAAACCAACAACGCCGTTGGTTGTGCGAATCGCTACCCCTGAGGACATCCCGCAAATTGAGCGGCTTGACAGTTTCAGCACGTCTCCAACTCGCTATATTCATCGCGCAATGGAAAAGTACTTCGGTCCAATTGATCCTTCCACCCATGAGCAAATCTTGATTTTCCTGGCAGAGGTCGCAGGTGTTGCCGCCGCTAAAGCTGAATTGATGCTGCCGCCACAGGAAGCAACAGAGACGCAGGAATATATGCAAGAAGCAACGCGCCGCCCGGTAGCCAATGTTGGATACGTCAAGCGTGTCGTCGTCCACCCTGATTATCGCAAACTCGGTCTCGCACGCATACTCATGCAGCACATCATCACTTTTGCCCGCACTGAACGCATATTGGAAGCCATTGACCTGCATGTCTGGGAAGAAAATATGCCAGCCATTCGCCTCTATGAATCGCTTGGATTCGAACTTCAACACCGCGAACGCTATTACCGCCTCCCTCTTTAAAAAAACCGATGCCGCCTATGGGCGTGATATCCCGTAAAATGGGCAATCTGTAACCACACTCTCATTTTGTGACGCAATTGTTTTGCCCTTCGTTCTAAATTTCAGGCCGAGAATACCCCAGGATGGTCAGGATAGTTGTTGGCGACCATTCTCGGTACTCTAAGGGGAGGTTACAGCGCTTAATTCTTTGAACGCATCCTCGTGCAACCAGCTAGCTGGCAGGCGGCTTCATATCATTATCTATACATAACGAAGGATGCAGGAGGCAACGCTTCATCTATTTGCAGACGGAAGCAGGCAAAAGATACGCGCATATCTATGGAATTGGAACGAAACGCTGTTCTGACACGAACAACCGAACTTGAGGACAAACACACCACCCGCTGGTACCGGTGGATGCGCCGCTTTTTTACAGAGGATGTATCGCCAGACAACCGCCCACTCATAGAACTACAACGACGTGCCGTCTGGATTGGCCTGGCGCTCATTTTGCAGTCATGCAATGAAATACCTTACTACTGGTACATGCCCTATCTTCAGGCCTCTGGCTCATTGATCCCTTTCATCCTGTTCCTGGGCAGTTTCGCCGCACTGATCATGGCTTTTCGTCCAACCACGTTAAAACAGCAGACGCAAGATGTCAGAAAACATCCGCGTCGCTGGCAGCGATATGTGCTGATATTGATCGTTCTCCTGTCCATCCCTGGCAGTATTGAGATTGTACGTGGGACGGTCATGAACTTTCTCCCACCGCAGTTTACCAATGACGGCACATCGCTCGATACCAACGCCGCCATGTTGCTGATACAGGGGAAAAATCCGTACAGCGACTCTAATATGCTCACCCTTGCCCGCATGTTCCCTATCCAGCCCAACTGGACAACACCGCTGGAACAGGGGCAACTCGCGGGCCATGCCGAATACCCTTCGCCGGTCGAACTTCAGAGCATTCTTGATACCGACCTTAAAGCAGGTACCGCGCCAGAATTTGAGTCGAA
>DATGJV010000766.1:0-11186 GCA_035295005.1 Ktedonobacteraceae bacterium
AGAAGGATTTCCTCGATCTTCAAGAGGGCATAGGAAGCGCACTAGCGATCCTCCTGACCGTGGTGATTTTGCCGGTGATGGTTATCAACATTCAAAGAATGCGTGCACAGGAGAGAATGCGATGAGTATGTCAGATATTCCAGTGACCACACAACAAGGCGGGTCCGCAGAGATAGCGACGCAACTGGTAAAGGCTGCCGGGGTAGAGAAGGCCAAAGCCAATTACCTGAGAGGCTGGTCTGGCTCTATTCTCACGATTATTGTTGTAATAATCGGTCTGCTCTGGTCAATTCCGACCTTTGGCCTCTTTGTTGCCTCATTCCTCCCGGCAACAAAAATCACCAGCACAGGCTGGTGGACGGGGCTGGTCCCGCCCTGGAGCTTTACCATTCAGAATTATGCGAATGTCATCCAGGCCAATGGAATGGGTCAGGCCTTTCTCAATAGCCTGATCATCTCTATACCGGGGACGATCATCCCTACTCTGCTTGGCGCGTTCGCGGCCTATGCCTTCGCCTGGATGAAATTCCCAGGGCGTGACTGGATCTTTTTCGGTGTCGTTGGACTGCTTGTTGTACCATCACAGATTGCGCTGGAACCTGTTTTCGTCCTGTTCTCATCATTCGGGTTGACAGGCACATACGTTGCAGTCTGGATCGCGCACACGGCCTTTGGCTTGCCCTTCGCGGTCTTCCTGTTGCGCAGCTTTTTCGCCGGCTTGCCCAAAGACCTGATGGAATCGGCCTATATTGATGGAGCTTCGACCTGGCGCACGTTCTGGACCATTGCTTTGCCCCTGTCGGTACCGGCACTGGCATCATTAGCCATCTTCCAGTTCATGTGGGTCTGGAACGACCTGCTCGTCTCCCTGATCTTCCTGGGTGGCAATCCGAGCGTCGCACCTATGACCTTGACGGTGGCTAACCTGGTCGGCACCTATGGTGAAAACTATCCGGTGCTGACTGCTGCTGCTTTCATCTCGATGGCCCTGCCATTGATCGTGTTCTTCTCCATGCAGCGTTACTTTGTACGCGGCATCCTGGCTGGCTCGGTCAAAGGCTAGCAACGACGTTGTAATGCATAATCTACGAGCTACACAGCTCTCATGCTCTCACATGTGTGGAGAGCATGAGAGCTGTGTCATGAAGGCACATCTGCATGTATAGCAATCCAGTAATCCCTGGCTATTACCCCGACCCCAGTGTCTGCCGCGTAGACAACGATTATTATTTGGTCACCTCCTCAAACGAATATTTTCCAGGTGTGCCTATCCTTCACAGTCGAGACCTGGTCCACTGGCGACAGATAGGGCATTGTCTCACACGCACGAGCCAGGTACCGCTCCATAAATGCGCCAGCTCGCAAGGTATTTTTGCCCCTACGATACGCTACCATGATGGCATCTTCTATGTAATCACAACAAATACATCAACAGGCGGCAATTTCTATGTGCATACAGATGATCCAACCGGTGAATGGTCTGAACCGATTTGGCTAGATCATAATGGCATTGATCCCTCACTTTTCTTCGATACAGATGGCCGTGTTTATGTATCGGTTAATGGACAGCCAGATGGACAACCAGCAGGTATTTATCTGTTTGAAATTGATTTGCAAACGGGGAAGAGACGGACGGAGACACGTCGTATCTGGGGAGGAACTGGCGGACGTTTCCCCGAAGCTTCACATCTCTACTACCTCAATAACAGCTATTACCTGATGATCGCCGAAGGGGGAACGGAGTATGGGCATATGGTCACGATGGCTCGTAGCACAACCCCCTGGGGCCTGTATGAATCCTGCCCATACAATCCCATTCTCACTCATCGCGACCGTGGCTTTCATCCAATTCAGGGGACAGGGCATGCCGACCTCGTTGAAGCACACGACGGTAGTTGGTGGCTTGTCTTCCTGGCTTTTCGCCCCCACGGTGGGAACTTTCATCATCTCGGTCGTGAAACATTCCTGGCTCCAGTCTCCTGGACAGGCGACGGCTGGCCTATCGTGAACCACGGCCGCAGCATAGAATTCACAATGGATACACCGTCCTTACCTCCATATCACTGGCCTCCCGAAGCTGCCCGCGACAACTTTGACCATACAACGCTCCGCCCCTGCTGGAACTTCCTGCGCAATCCTTATGCCCAAGATTGGTCACTCACAGAGCGCCCCGGTTGGTTACGCCTCTATAGTTCATCGCTCACCCTCAACGACCAGGACTCCCCAACATTCATTGGACGGCGGCAGCAGCATTTCTCTTGCAAAGCAAGGGTTCTACTCGACTTTACTCCTCAATACGAGGGCGAGGAGGCAGGATTGGTCATCATGGCAAACGAAAAACATCATTATGAAATTGCCATCACTCGCGTGGATAATGTCCGCAACATTATCGTCCGACGACGGGTCGGTGACCTTGTCGCCATCGTTGCATCTCAAACCATAGACGATCATCTGGTCGAACTGGAAATTCAAGCAAGTGCCGAAATGTACACATTTGCCTGTACCCTACCAGGGAAACCTTCACGCAAACTGGCTACAGGAGCAACTCGCTATCTCTCTTCCGAAGTTGCGGCAAGCTTCACAGGCGTTTATCTCGGCATGTACGCAACCGGCAAAGGAAAAGCCAGCAGAACCCCCGCTGATTTCGATTGGTTTGAGTATTCCCCGGAGTGATAGTGCTTTTATCAAACAACTCATCTACGTCTGAAGAGAGGAATCCTGCTTTAAGATATTCTCTTATCTTGCAAGAGGATATGCGACTTTTGGAGATGAAAAAAGATTTGTACAAGCAATTAATACAGCCATCACATTAGCAGATAATATGAAGGGTTTACCAATAGTAACGAAAGATTATGTTTTTCATGCATATAGTGCCATATTAGAGGAAAAATCAAACAGTCTGATACTGCTAGGAAAAGGGAAAGAAGCACTTAATGAATGCATGAGATAGATGTACAGGTCATAAAGGAGAATAACACATATCTAAAAATGTGGATGCCTCTAGATTATGCGCAAAGTTTTATGATAATGAATGAAATAGAAACAAGTATTAAATGGCTTGAGGTATTTTATGACAACATAAAAAATTATAAATCAATGAGAATACATAGTACCATAAAAAGACATTTAGCTCAGTTAGATAATTTGGGTTATGCAAACTTAGCAGTAGTGAAAAACTTCAAAAACTTATGTTATGAAACAAATAAAGATTCTATTATAGAATAACATTATGTATTCTGCACAGGGTTTGCTCTCCATTTTTTAATTTCTTCAATAGAAATGTTGTCACCATGAAATACATATAGATATCGTTGTATCTCTTCATTTGATACCCCTTCCGGTATTAACGACAAAGCTTTTGAATCATACCACACAAATCTATCTGCTAATAAATGCCAATCGTTGAGATTATACTGGTCACTCATTAAAAACCTCCCTATCCAGGTCACTAAAAACAGGCTCCAATGAATATCTATTTTATCATAGAGTCAAAACTAAAAACTAGATTTCCGGGTATTTTACAGGAAACAGGCGCAAATATTCAGAACGGTCTCAACCTGGAATAATCCAGGTTGTTGAGAAGAGCAACCATCAGGAAGGATGTAAATGATGACAGAATATATCGAAGTTCACACCACGATTGACTCACAGGAAGGCGCTCAAAAGATTGCAAATGCCATTGTCTCTGCACACCTCGCCGCATGTGTTCAAATATCAGGACCGATCATTAGTACCTACTGGTGGCAGGAGAAAATGGAGCAGGCAGAAGAGTGGATATGTACAGCAAAAACGCGCCGTGAGTTATATAACGAACTTGAGCAAGCTATCAGAGCAATTCATCCATACGATGTTCCAGAAATCCTGGCCGTAGATGTAACTGCTGGCAATGCCGATTACCTCAACTGGGTCTCACAAAAGACAAGTGCATAATCTTAAAGCTCATTTGCATGCCAGCTCTATCGAAAAAGCATTTTCAACTCTACACCACAAGGAATTACAGAGCATTTGCGATAGCATCATTGATTTTGATATTGAGGGAACGCCTTCACTTAATGGTTGAACTGGCCTCAATCATTACAAGCTTGCACCTAAAAATGCTCTCTCAACTCAGCAAAACGCGCCAGTTGCAGGATTTTACCTGTGCCATCGGTCACAATATCCTGATTTTCCAGATGCCATGTATGCTCGTGCGGGATGAAGACCGCGTTCAGACCTGCGTTGCGGGCAGGATTGATATCGGAACGAGGAGAATTGCCGATCATCCATGTTTGCGGTACTTCTAACTCAAGCTCTTGCACCAATCGGTTATAGGTGGCGCTATCTTTTTCCGCAACGATAATGGTATGCTCAAAATAGATGCTCAGGTTGGAATTTTCGATCTTGATCCTCTGCTCATCCTGATTACCCTTCGTCAGCAAAATCAGGCGGTGGCGCGGCGACAAGTAGGCGAGGGTTTCCTTCACACCTTGCATGACCTGCATTGGGTGGTGCATAATCTGCTCGCCAAAGCTACGCACGCGCTCCAGGTCTTCGTCGCGTACATCCCGTTCCGCGAGTTGCCGGTATGTTTCTTGCAGGCTCTTCGCGAAATTCAGCGAACCATAGCCCATTGTCATCTCAATTTCGTCAAGCACTGCTCGCACCTCTTCCGGCTTGAGCGCAGAGTGGTCAAGAAAGTCGGTAAATGCCTCAATGGCTCGCTCGAAATAGATATTGTTCTCCCAGAGCGTATCATCGCCATCAATCAATAGATGTTGCTGCATAGTGTGTCCTTTTGTGTCCTTTACTGAAAGTTGTATGCGTGAATATCATGAATATTATGAACACATTATACACGCCCGATGCGCTAGAGAAAATGGGGACGGCAAGTACCAACGTGTGAGAATACTGTTTTGCAATGACGTATTAAAAAGAAGGAAGATATAGTATACTTTATTACAAACCTACCTGCGGCCCACGACCAACTCAATAACAGAGACTTGCTTTATCTTTTGTATGCGCATAATTTATTTTTGGCAGGACACGGAGAACACCATGAGCGACCAGGAAAACAACGAACATTCTTTACAGGACGACAGGCCACCGCGCAATAAAGTGCGATTAGCTTTTACCATCAGCCTCTGGCTAGCATTAATTCTGGTGGTTGCCGCCATTTTTTCACCGCTACGCGACATGGCACTTAACCGCATATTTCCACCTTCGATCACGCCGACGACAGTGGTAACAGCGGGCGATAACCTGTTTTATATTCAAGCTTCGCCCACAGGAACCATCACGATTGACGGGAGACCCGTCACGCAGCTACCGGCGGTAGGCACAGGCTCACCAATTCGATTGTCGCGTGGCGAACATAAAATTGCCTGGCAGGCCAATCCGTTCCCTCAGCTCTCGTGCGTTGTCAACGTACCGTCCTCAATTGTCAACGAACAATGCAATTTTGAATCTCCTATAACACTGAATAACGGCACAAACGCCAGGCTCATCAGCTTTGTCGGAAGCCTGGACTCCCTGCCTGGCAGCCAGCGTACCTCACTCACACGCTCTATCCAATCAACGCTGAATGCGCTGCAATCCACCACAACGGTGCAGCCGGGCGAGCCGTATTATAATGTGCAATCGCCCTCACCGAATTCGCTGGCGACAGCAACGCAGCCACTCAAAGCGACGCTGAGTTTTCACCTGGATACCAACATTAACTCCCCTGAGTTCTGTGGCAATTATCAACAAACCGTCTGTTCGATTAACGGAGAAAACTGTCTGCAACTTTGCACCATTCCCAGCCCTTCAACATCACCCGCAACAACACAGTCAGCATGGAACATCCTTGCACTCTACTACCCAACCTGGAGCTACACCACACTCGGTGGTCAGACCGCCGTGCCAGACCAGCATGATCCCTTTATCTATCCTCCCACCTCGCCAGGAAACGATTACACCATCTACATGCATATTGCATGGGATGGCTCATCCTGGCATGTCAACATACTATCGCATACTCCTCCCGCCAGCAATATCTCTCTCGTCTATGGTAATACACAGCTTCCCGCCGCGATAGATCCCTCGTGTGCCTCAATTGACGACGGCGTCTCTGGTCCACTCTCAACAATTCAAGGCCCACAGCAGGCTGAAAACGTGAGCTGGAAATTCTACACCGCGCCGAACCGTGTAGATGGTTGCCTGGGCATCGCGACGGTGGATGGGCAACCCAATGCCTCACCAGCCTACTTTCTCTATCGCTTCGGGGCCCTTCTCGCGGTCAACAACCTGGCGCACACCTACGTACCTTCCGAGCCAGTCGCTGATACCACCGCGCAAAGCATCGCACAGCAAATTATCGCGGCGAATAAACTATAACCAGTAAACGGGCCGCCAACCCCGTAAGGGCCGATTGATCGCGCCGGGCGCCGATTGATCGGCTATGCGGGTACAATTTGACGTAATGGGGATCAGGACACAGGGCCGATCAATCGGCGCCCGGCGCGATCAATCACCCCCTACAGTAGTCAGGAACCACAACATGAGTGATACCAATGACGCCATCAATCATGAACAGCCGCCCGAACACGATGAACCACCACGTAGCAAAGCGCGTCTCGCCTTTACTATTACCCTGTTCCTGGTAATAGTGCTGCTGCTCGTTGCCATTTTCTCACCCGTGCGCAATGTCGTCATCAACCATTTCCTGACCGCAGCACCAACCCCAACCGCGACACTGGTCACTGGTGACGACCTGATAGCTATTACAGCCACGCCAACAGGAACAATCGCCATTGATGGACATGCCATCAAAAGCACAAATCCAGATGGCCTGTCTGGTCTCTACTACACAGCTAAACCGATTCGTCTCTCACGGGGACAGCATAAAATTGTGTGGCAAGCGCCGCCATTTCTGCCGCTCACCTGTATCATCTCCGTTCCTCCGCTATCTAGCGAGCCGTGCACCTATGAATCCACCGGCAATGACCCCAATGCTCCTGGCGAACGGGAGATTGCATTCAGCGCGACAATGGCCGATCTGCCCACTGTCCAACAGACAGCAGTAAAACAAACCATTCAGGATACACTCAATACACTGCAAGCAACAAATACGGTGCAACCTGGAGAGCAATATGTCTCACCATCCGGCAAAACGCTTGTGCAAACGGCGGCTCAGCCATTGAATGCCACTCTGAACTTGCACCTGGATACCAACCCGGCTTCACAAAATCCTTGCCAGAGTGGTTATGGTGATGATTGCACCGTAAAGGGACAGGACTGCCACCAGTTCTGTACGTCCCCATTCTTTGGAGGTCCACCCGAAAAAGGGGCGCAACTCACATGGAACATCGAGGGCCTATTCTACTCAACCTGGACCTATACCACACAAAGTGGGCAGGTGATAGCGCAAAATCAGCCTGATTCGAGTGTCTTTCCTGGTAATACAGATCATAGTATTCATTTAAGGCTCACCTGGGATGGTGCAAAGTGGCATGCCAGCCCCGATATACCTCCTGAATCTGTGTCGCAATATGACGTTCCCCCTGCGTGTGCCTCAACCAGCAACCAGATAAGTGCCACCACGCAATATGGGGCAACGGCAAGCGGAACAAATGTTGACCGGGGCTTCGCGGTCGGTACCAGCGAGGCGCAAGGCTGCCTTGCAGTTGTCGTCCCCAGCCCAGGGCAACAAACGCCAACAGTCTTCAAACAACGCGCCGCGCTCTTCCTCTATCGTTTCGGCGTCTTGCTCGCCGCCAACCCACTTGCCCACAGCGAATTCCCCGGTATCCCCATGGCCGATGCCAATGAACAGGCAATAGCACAGAGTATCGCAGCAAAATTGAAGTATTAAGGTTTGGGACAACAGGCCAATTCACAAGGCGGTGCCTTGTGAATTGGCCTGTTGTCCCTCCGCACACCACACCTTAAAGCTGGTGTTAGCCAGCAACGTTGACACCCTCTTTTCTGGACATGTACAATAGGATAGCTAAGGAATCTATGTAGGAACCGATTAATCGCGTCCGCTTCCCTGTCCTCCTACATGCTCATATAAAAGGATGAGGCTATAAACGATGAAGATTTACGTCTGTATTAAACAGATTCCAGACCCTAACACCGTTGTTAGTAAGCTCGACCCCAACACCAAACGGCTCGTGCGCAGCGGTGTCTCCCTTGTGCTTGACCCCGGCGACGAAAGCACTATTTCCGCCGCCATCAAATTGCGCGATACTCTGGGTAGCAGCGAGGTCGTCGCCATCAGCATGGGACCAACTTCCGCGCAGGAAGCCATGCGCCGCGCCCTGGCAATGGGCGTTGACCGCGCCATTCTCGTCACCGACCCGGCTCTCGCTGGCTCCGATGCGCTCGGCACCGCTCGCGTGCTGGCTGCCGTCCTCAAGAAGGAAAACGCCGACCTTATTTACTGCTCCACCGAGAGTACCGATGGCTATACCGGCATGGTCCCCGGCGGCATCGCGGAATTTCTTAGTCTGCCACAACTTACCTTCGCACGGGAAGTCAAGATCGAGGGCGCGAAAGCCGTGGTGAAACGAGTTACGCAAACAGGCTACCAGACGGTAGAATGCTCTTTACCGGCAGTTGTCACCATCGCAAGTGGTTCGTTCGAGGCCATTTACCCGACGATGAAGGGTATCATGGGCGCGAAGAAAAAGCCTTTCGCACAGTTGAAACTCGCCGATCTCGGCCTTGACGCCTCACAGGTGGGCGAGGCAGGCGCACGCGAACAGGTCGTGACTATAGGAAAAGCAGAAGCTCGCGCAGCCGGGCAAATCGTCAAAGACGAGGGCAACAGTGCCGAAGTCATCGTCAGTTTCTTGCAACGCTACCAGTTAATTTAAGAGGAGAAGGAGAAGCTAGCAATGCCACAAACCATCTGGGCCGTTATAGAACTCGAAGATGGCAAGGCCACCCGCTCCTCACTTGAGGTGCTGGGCAAGGCCGCGCAACTCGGACGCGCCGAAGCTATTGTGCTTGGCGCTGCCGCCGCGGAAGTCGCGCCCACGCTTGGCGAATTTGGCGCGGAAAAAGTCTACGTCCACGCCGATGCAGCTTACGACACCTATCTGACGCTACCAGCAGTGGACACCATCAGCGACCTGCTCAAACAACACTCACCCGCTCTGTTGATGATGGCGACCACGTATAACCTGCGCGATATCGCCGCTCGCCTCAATGTGCGCAACAACATGGGTCTGATTACCGACGCCACTGACCTGAATTTCGATGGCGACACGCTGCTAGTCACCGTTCCCTGGGGTGGAGAGACCGTTGTAACCGCGACGCATCCTCAATCCGGCACCGGTATTGTGCTGACGCGCCCAAAGGCTTTCAGCATTGTACAACACGAGGGACGCACAGCAGAGGTTGAGACGTTGAACGTCTCGCTCAACCCGGCGTCGCAGAGCATCAAAATTCTTGAAAACGTCGAGGTTCCAACCGAAGGCCCGGCACTGGAAGAGGCAACCGTCATCGTAAGTGGCGGGCGCGGCCTCGGCAAAGCGGAGAATTACCACCTTGTCGAGGAACTCGCAGCGGCCCTCGGCGGCGCTGCCGGCGCGACTCGCGCTATTGTTGATGCTGGCTGGCTCCCGTACAGCTATCAAGTTGGGCAGACTGGTAAAACAGTCAAACCAACGCTCTATGTCGCTGTTGGCATCAGTGGTGCCATCCAGCACCTGGCGGGTATGAAGGGTTCTAAATACATTGTCGCCATCAACAAAGACGAGAACGCACCCATTTTCTCCGTCGCTGACCTGGGAATCGTTGGGGACGCGCTCTCCATCTTGCCAAAGGTCACTGAAGAAGTAAAAAAACGCAAAGCGTAATAGCGTAGCAATTTGTTCCAGCAAGCGAGCGCATGCGCTCGCTTGCTGGAACAAATTGCTACCATGATTTAGGAGGTTCATTATGACACCCCCTGCACTTTCACCAACCGGGGGATGGATCGGCACCACCATCTTCGTAATTGTCTTCCTGGCAGCCCTTGTCCTCTTCGGTGTCCGCGTGGGCAGACTGATCGCGCTGCTGGTGAAGGCGAGGCGTGAAGACCGCACAGACCATATAGACGACCGCATCGGTGAATTCTTCCTGGTCGTCCTGGGTCAGAGCGGCGTGCTGCGTGACCCCATCCCTGGCATCGCCCACTTCTTTACCTTCTGGGGCTTCATCATCATCCAGTTTGGTCTGCTCAACCTGATGCTCAGCGCCTTCAATGGTTCGCTACCCTGGTTGGGCGATAACCATGTCTTCGCTGTCCTGCTGGATATTTTCATCATCCTCGTCTTCGCCGCCCTTATTCTCTTTGCCATTCGCCGTGGCGTTGTGCGCCCTAAACAGTTGAGTAGCTTCCTGCATGGGCCGTGGGATGGCTTCATTATCCTGGGGCTTATCCTGGCGGTCATTGTCTTTCTGGCGTTGCTCGAAGGCTTTGAGTACGCGGCAACCAACGGTGCGGCCTACTCGCTCATCGGCTCGTGGCTCGGTCCCTGGTTCAGCAACGCCGGGACAACCGCCGATATTGTGCTGTTCCGCGTCTTCTGGTGGGCGCACATTCTAACAGTGCTGGGCTTCCTCATCTACCTGCCGCGCTCCAAACACCTGCACCTGATGGCAACGCCCTTCAACGTCTTCTTCCGCAACTACGGCCCAAAGGGCGCATTGCCACTCATGGAAGACATCGAGGAGCGCGAGGACTACGGCGTATCAAAGGCCGAGCAATTTACCTGGAAACAATTGCTCGACGGCTATGCCTGCACCGAGTGCGGACGCTGCAACACCGTCTGCCCGGCAACCAACACGGGCAAACCGCTATTCCCGAAAGAGATTATCCTGGGCGTCAAAGAGGCCCTGTTCGTGCGCAGCGATGAAATTCTCGGCGAAAACACACTCTGGAGCAAAGTGGGTGTTGCCGCTATCAAGGCCGACGAAACCCCGACAGAAGAAGCCGCCCATCACGAAACAATGGTCGGCGGCATTATCACCAACGACGCCCTCTGGGCCTGTACCACCTGTCGCGCCTGTATGGAGATATGCCCCGTCTCTATCGAGCATGTGCCGAAGATCGTGGATATGCGCCGCCACCTCGTGATGGAAGAGAGCGAATTCCCCACCGAGGTCACCTCGCTCTTCAACAATATCGAGCGCAACGCCAATCCGTGGGAAATCAGCAATGATAAACGCGCCGAATG
>DATGJV010000767.1:0-5178 GCA_035295005.1 Ktedonobacteraceae bacterium
AGAGAGTGGTTTACGGAGTGAGGAGAATACAGTGCCGCGACAAGAATACGTATTCTTGTCGCGGCACTGTATTCTCCTCACTCCGTAAACCACTCTCTATTTAGAAATGGTATTTCACGGAATGGAACGGCCATTACAACACGCGGCGTCGGGTGGTGCTACCGGAAATGGCACGCCAGATCGCGATGACGATGATCGCACCGATGATCGCGAAGATGAGGCTGCCCCAGAAACCGAAGGCCGCACCTGGGAACAGCAGACCCGCGATAAGTCCACCGACGAAACCGCCGATCAGACCGAAAATGATGTCTCCCAGGATACCGGAACCACTACCACGCATAATCAAGCTGGCGACGAATCCGGCGATTAATCCAAGCAGCAACCAGAGAAGAATGTTACCGGGTTGCAGCGCGAAACCAAGAACGAGTGCTAAGCTAGCCATTATTAAATCTCCTTCTATAGACTGTACTAACGAAAATCTTTATCCACAAATGCCACTTCTCCTCCTGAACAATCCTGTATTGTCCAGCCTTATTGTTATCTATGTGCTTTCTTGCATTTGCTTGTTATACCATAACCTATATGTTTCTCTAATACAAGTCAACAATAGCACTCTAAGATGATTTTAACCTTGCTAATTTTTCTAATGTTATATAAATAATCAAATAGCGGTAGATGACCCCACGGAATCGCTGTCATGACAGCGATTCCGTGGGGTCATCTACCGCTATTTGAGTCGTATCCTGTTCTTTAGTTCATTGCTGATAACGTATCAAGTATGATACGCTATCTCTGTCTATACACGTATCAAAGTACCGGGAGTTATACAGTTCATGCCCTCCGCACCACATGCCTCGGAGTCACGGGAGCCAAAGAACGCTACAGCTTCTCAGAGGCGGAAATTTACGCCGTGGATGTTGCATTTACCGCGCAACGTCTATATTTTGCTGTTTTTTACGCTGGGTAAGGGATTCCAACTTACAATAGCCACGTTAAATATTACCTATTACGCTCATAGCCTGGGCTACAAGCCGGATTTTATAGGTTTGCTCAGTGCTATGCCCGCGATTGGCTCGTTGTTGAGCAGCGTGCCGAGCGGGTTTGTTGCAGACCGTATTGGGCGCAAGCCCATGCTGGTAGCGACAGCCATCCTGACGCCAGTATTTCTTGCTGCTACCGGGCTGGTAACTTCCGCGCCATTGCTGCTGGGGGTGAGCCTGTTGCAGGGCATCGTTTCATCGGCCTACTGGGTAACTAATCTGCCGCTTTTGACGGAGAGTACAACAGAGCGGCAGCGTGTTGGTGTGCTGGCTCTGAACAGCTTCTTATTGCTCGGTATTGGCTCGCTCGGCAATTTGTTGGGTGGCGCAATTCCTGAATTTGTGGCGGGTCTGTTGCACGTTTCGGCAGCCAGCCCGGTACCGTTGCGTTGGGGCGTGCTGAGTGCGGCGCTGGTAACGCTCACTTTTGGTATACCTCTCTGGTTTTTGCGTGAGCCGAAGCGTGAAGTTCGTGCTGCCGCGCCTGCTCATGAAACAGTGGAGCAGAAAGTACAGAGGGTGAAGCAAGAGAGGCTGCCAATCGCGCTGTTTGCTAAACTATTGATTCCCGATTTGCTCTTCACCATGGGCGAAGGGGCGGTAGTGGCGCTGATCCAACTCTACTTTGTGCTGCGCTTCCACCTGTTGCCAGGGCCTCTAGGTGTTATCTTTACCATTTCCGGCCTTGCCGGTGGCATCTTCTCGCTGACTGCGCCGTTGTTTGTTCACCGGTGGAGCAAGCTGCGCATTTTCACAACGGTGATGTATCTCAGCGCCCCGTTGATGATTCTGGTGGGCTTTGCGCCCAACATCTATCTTGCGATAGCGGGCGAGTACACGCGCTCATTTATGCGCACACTCATTGAGCCAGTTTATGCTGCCTTTGTCATGGAGCAAGTTTCCGACCGTCACCGGGCGACTCTGAGCGGATTTTATGGCATGACGTGGAGCATTGGTTTCAGTATTGGCCCAACAATTGCCGGGTGGTTACAGACGAATGTGAGCCTTTCAACTGCCTTCGTTTTTGGCGCGTCGTGTCTTGTTGTCAGCGCCAGTTTGCTCTTATGGTTCTTTGGGCGATCAAAGAGTGAAGTTTTAGCGGTAAGGGCCGATTTGTCGCGTCCGCCTGTATGATTTTCG
Source organism: Ktedonobacteraceae bacterium (assembly GCA_035295005.1). Taxonomy (GTDB): domain Bacteria; phylum Chloroflexota; class Ktedonobacteria; order Ktedonobacterales; family Ktedonobacteraceae; genus DATGJV01. The sequence goes on from DATGJV010000767.1 coordinate 2,181, forward strand.
GGGTCATCCCAAATTTAAGTGAGCCTGCTTGCTGCGCATAGGCACGTCCCTCTGATACAATGTCAACGATTGAATGTGATTTTATGCTGATTTACCGACATGGTTGCAGGTTTAACAACCTTTCTTCATGCCTGGACTTCCAGAACTGCTATTCCGGTGTGCAAACTTCAGGCAGAACCATCACGCCAGGAGCCAGTAGACCTCGGTCCACACCCTGGCGGGATCGTCGTTGTGGGGTCCGTAGACCTCCCATCGCGTGCCGGTCTTTCGCTTTCCCTGCGCGGCGCACCAGCCAATCACGGCCTGATGTGCCTCCCCCAACCTCGAATATGGTCCCCAATGCACGGTCATCGCCGCTTGCCCTGCTGGCAGGGCCGACCCTATCACTCGTCCAGTGAGCGGGCACGCTACGAGCAACTCGACACCAACCTCGACATGTGGCACATCGTCCCAGTACAGCATGATAACGCGGCAGCCTCGGTAGATCCCGCCTGCGTGTAGGCACGCCCATACCTCATCACTCAGTTTCCGCCACAGCGTCGGGAACTCCTGCCACGTGGTCGTCGCAGGCACCACCGCCGTCGGGCGAGCCTCGACGTCCATCATCGTCACTTGATAGCTCATGTTTCCTCCTGTATCGGCATACGGTATTTCTCACAAAAAGATGCCCCATTGATATCGGTCAAAGTATAGCAAATCAGTTGAACATTTGTCTAGAGATCAAAGCGATCGATATGTATCACAGAACTTGCTCTCCTTCTGGTTTCATGAAATCAGGGTCAAATATGACCACATTGGGCGTTAGACTGGTGAATATCTCGAGAGTGTACAGTCGTGACGACATTTGATGATCAGGAGGGCAAATCTATGGCTGGCGCAAGTGATTTCGATTTTTTGCTGGGAACGTGGACGATTCACAATCGACGACGGACCAATCCGTTCGAGAAAGAGGGGGTCTGGGAAGAGTTTCTCGCGACGCAAACGGGTGAAAAGTATCTCGATGGCCGAGTGCAGATAGAATTTTTTGCAGGGGAGACGCTCCCAGGTGGAGAGGTCTACAAAGGGCTGACGATTCGTACTTTTGATGAACACAGTCAACAATGGTTTCTTCGTTGGCTCGACAATCGCGATCCCCACGATTTCAATCCGCTTGTTGGAGCATTTCAGGACGGCATTGGTCTCTTTTACCAGGAGATCACGTCGCCAATCACCGGTCAACCCGTCCGCCTCCGCTTTACCTGGGATCATGTCGGTGAAGGGACCCCTCGCGGGCAGCAGGCGTTTTCCTATGACCAGGGGGAAACCTGGGACACGGTCTGGATTGCGGAGTTAACCAGACCTGGAGATCTCTCGGGAACAGGTGCATGAAGCAGCTGACCAGTTACCGTTATGAGTCATCCCTGATTTGACCCCTGCTTTCAGTCTTGCTCAGAAAGAAGCAAGCAGGCTCACTTCTTTCTGGGATGATCCATTTTCGTCTGTATGTTTGATACAATTTGATAAGCTCTTACGTCTAATCTTGTAGGTGTAGAAGTTGTTGAGCGCAATGAGAAGCCATACCCATGTGACCTATTTCATATCATATTTGAGAATTATACGCTATACTATTGAAATGCACCTATGTACATAAGGATGTTGCCTGGAGGAGTTTTTGATGAGGTCGAGTGTTGCTGAGCCGTATGCCTCGCCGGGGGCGCGAGGCAGTAATGTTCAGTATGGTCCGCGGTTCGGGCAGTCTGTGCCACCTGTATCACCGTCAGGACGTTTGCCCGTGCCACCTGTACAGAAGTCACAACGTCGTCTCGTGCTGGCCCCGGCTGAAGGTTGGCTGGCAATGGCGCTGTTAGCCGTTGCGGTCTACTGCGTGGTCTATTCGATTATTGCCGCGAATTACGAGAGCAGTACGTTTATTTTGCCCTGGAGCGCCTTTACCGGTTTGTTTATTGGCCTGGGCGTGGCGAAGATACGCAAGCTGCCGCAGGGTGTGCTGCATCTTGCCGCGTGTCTGCTGGGGCATTGGCTTGCAGTTTACCTGACCAGCTTTGTGGCGTTGCATATCTCGTGGATTTTGCTGCTGAGTAATATCCGTTCGACGATTCTGGACGGGGGCATTTCATCTATACCGAGCAGCGCCGATATGGTATTTCTCTTTTACCTGGCCTTCCTCAGTTTTTTTCTGGGCTATTTTGGTGCATGGCTTATCTATCGCGTCCATTTGCCCTGGCTTGTGGCATTTGTCTACTGTTCAATTATGCTGGTCAACCTCAATAATGTGACGAAGCAGGATATGTCGTTGCTGATCGTGGTCATGCTGGCCGCGCTGTTGTTGCTGGTGGCGCGTATTCATCTTTCGGCACAACTGGCGCAATGGAAGCAGGAAGGTCTGCATACCGACCGCACGTGGTTGCGTGGCATTATCTCGCGCTCGATGCAAATTGCCATAGTGCTGGCGATTGGTACGCTGTTGATTGGTTCGATAATACCGGCAGGAGGACAACCGCGGACAGGTGCCACAATCTGGAATAATCTCACGAACGTTTTCAGCAACATCACGCAAGGCCACATTTCGCTGCAAAACCCAGGCTCCATTTTGCAACCATATCAGGCACCTGCGAACTTTTTTGGCGACCAGTTGTCCATTACTGGAAGTGTTCATTTGCCGACCGGTCAGGTATTGTACTATACCAGTTCAGCCGCGCCGCAGTACCTCGAAGGCTTTACCTACGACCGCTTTGATGGGCATACCTGGACATCGCAAGTTTCAACAACACCGCAAATTTTTGCTGCTGATACTCCATTACCAACAGATGCCGCATTGCAGAATAGTGCGCAAATCACCACGAATGTGACCATTGTGGTGCCGCCACAGGGTACAAAGTATTATATTTTTGGGCCAGCGCAACCCACCACATTTGATGTGGCAACGAACGTTTACGGCAGCGGAGTGACAAGTGCCTGGACACAGCAAAGCCCACTGGCGGTGGGCGAACAGTATCAG
>DATGJV010000768.1:0-8529 GCA_035295005.1 Ktedonobacteraceae bacterium
CGGTATCAGTTCACCGATAGCATTGCTATTCGGCTCCGTAAACCAGATGTTGCCGCTGGCATCAAGGGCCAGAAAAAGGGGATTCGAGAAATTGCCCGGCTCAACATAGTTTTGTATAAGGGAAAAATTCTGCTGGCTGAACTGGGCAATAGCTCCCGGTGTGGGTGTGCAGAGCGGATTGGGGTCGCATCCCGTTTCAGCTACCCAGACATTGCCGCTTGTATCAAAGCCAATACCCCAGGGAAGGGGCGACGGCACGGACGTTTCACGAAGCGATGGTGGCGCGGCGTGGACCGCCAGATGAGGGCCAATAAGGACAGTCCACACCAGCACAAGACTTATTACTGTCGAAAGGATCGCAATGGCAATACGAAGCATTACTCCGGCGCTCCAGCGCGGAGTTCGGGTTTGACTCTCGTACATATAGGTCTCTTCTACTCCAGATGTTTTTTGTTATGTAAATATACTCAGCATTATCAGCATTACACCGGCTGCTCGCTATTATCCCTTATCTGACACTGTAGAACAAGACCTGGGCATTTTATTCTTCGTCAGAAGCAGGATGCGCCGTTAGATAGTTATTTAACTTTTCAAGCAGTAACTGGATCTGAAATGGCTTATTGATGAGGTCAGTTGCACCTTTTACCGCGTTTACTGACCGTATACGATTATCCGCGGTCATTACTATGACTGGAATATGTGCGTACTTCTCATGCTGAGACAAATTGAGCGCGATATCATATCCAGAGACAACTGGCATCATCAAGTCAAGCAGAATAATCGCGGGCAAATGATCAGATGGTACTTGCTCCAGGAAAGGCAACACTTCCTGACTATTAGAAACACCAAGCCCGGCATACCCTTCCATCTCTAACAGGAGCATAACTACTGATAAAATAGCATCATCGTCATCAACAATCAGAGCATATGGGCTTTCAGGTGTAAACCACTTCTTGCCCTGCTCTTGCTCTACAACAGAGGTAACGCTTCCCATACTCGTATATTGCATAGATATCTCTCCCCCGACAAAATGCGCTTTCGGCGCATCTTACAATCCACATACACATTGTCCACTATTCCAGTATAATACGAGTACCCAAAAGTGTCTACCCTTTGTTACCTTTGGTTTTCCCTCCTTCGCACCCCGTTTATCGCGCCCGTTTGTGTACCAGGCCAGCGATACCAAACAGGAGCATCGCCAGCATATATCCTCCGATGAGCAGCCAGAGCCACGGTCCGACTGGAAAGGTTGATCCTCCGCTATTAGCGATATATTGAGTATTGAGAACGGCAGGATTTGTATTCCCAACGGTGGCAGTTTCACTGAGTTTGGGAGTGACGCTCACACCAACCGTAGGAGTTTGACCAAGTCTCGGCGTAGCAGTCACCGTAGGTGTGATGCCAACGGTGGGAGTGGTACCCACGGTGGGTGTTGCTGTCGGCGGTTTAGGCATCACAGTCGGTGTAACACCAGTCGTGGGTACTATCGGCGGTGTCTGAGCTACAGGCGGTGAATTGGTTCCCTGTTGAATGGTCGTTGCAGTTGCCCTCGGCGTGGTCACGGCGGCTGTCGCGGTCGCCGTTTTTGTGATGGCAACAACAGTAACATGGGCAATCGCCAGATGCCCTGTCGCAATGTCACGCGCCATAATACGATGCTGTCCAACTCCCCATGATGGGCTATTGAGCGTCATTACAAACGTCCCATGCGCGTCGGTCTGCGCCAATACTGGCTGCCCTCCCTGATTGAGAAAAGGCTGGCTGGCATCGTAGCTTAGAGCAACATGCCCATTCGCGCTAAATCCCTGGCCGCGCAGGTGCAAGGGCTGACCAGCAATAAGTGCAGTAGCATTAGTCAGTGTGAGAGATAAACCAGGAGACGAACTTTGACCATTCGTCGGATTATTCATATTGCCAGGAGAGGACGATGCCCCATTGTTCACGTTAGCAGCGTTCCACTGAAAGCTAAAGACCATCATCAGGAGAAATATGCAGGTAATGGTCATCAGCAGAATCGTGCCGCCGAGCCACATAAGAAATTCAAAGCGCCCAGGATGAAGCAACCACCAGCGTAAACGGTCAATAAGATTGAATGATGTAGCTGACTTCTTTCTGCTGGTACGCGCCGCCACAAGCTGGGCATAGCGCGAACCCGCGGCAGCACCTGCTGTCCATGAGGCAGGTTCCACACTGGCAAGCTGTCCTTCGTAAGGCGGCATTAAAGGGGAGGCAGGGGATACAGGGGAGGCAGTTTGCACCGTTTGCGCAGCATGCAGAATGGGTGCCAGAGCGCGAGAGGGTGCGTCGTTCGCTGAGCCAGTCGTACCCAGGAACAGTGAAGCAGCGCCGGGCAATGGCTCCCCGTCTGCTCTACTGGTACTATTTATTTCAGGCGCTTTCTCTGTCCTTGCCGGACTCAACTGCATCGGCATGGTAATCTGCTGTTCGATAGGCAGTTGTGTCGTATGCATACTGCCTGAACCGGGTACGTCGCTGATTGTACTATCAACAATACCTTCAATAGTACTTTTGATGATAGCTGGTGGACGGGTATCCATCTCCTCAATACGAGGCATGCCATGCGGCGGCGTATCCGGTGCTACAGGTATCACCGGTGGAGCAGGAATACCGCATGGATTCGTTGGCGTATCCACGATAAGCGATAAAGAGGATAAACTGCTTTCTGCCGTGTATTCTTGCGAATCGTACTGCCATGTCGCTGGTGGCGGCTGCGTTGGAACTTCCGCGGGATCGCTCTCCTCACTTATCTGAGTTCGGTTGTAGGAATAGCGGGGGCGCACCTGTACTGCACGCACACGAGGTGCCGAGGCACGTGGTGGCACAGGTGTTGTGGGCATTGTAGGCTCTACTTGCGGGTTCGCGTGAGGCGATGGTTGAGCTATTTGTTCACTCTGCAAATATGTGGATACTGCCGGATCAATCCACACGGAGGATCTGGGTGTCCGACGCCGCGGCTGCGCTGGCACAGCATGCTGGCGAGACATCACGGGACCCATATATCCACACGAAGAACAGAAGACGTGTGAAGAAGATGTCCCATCACTGATACCTATTGCGTTATCGCCCGTTCTATAGACTAGAGGTGCATTACACAACGGGCAATTTATGTGGTGAGTGGATTGTATGGATTGTACATCTGCTTGCATATTTTCATTCTTTCCTGTATCAGGAAACCCGCGAAGAGATATGTGTGGACTATTTCCGGGGCCTGATATCGGTGCTACTTACCCGCACATCTATTGCAATTAAACGCCGCGTGGCAACGTTTTTGAACATCGTAAGCCAGGTTGGCAAGAATAGTGGGGAAGTTGGCAGAAAAGTTGCTCTGTTGGTTGTGCGCTGATGACACAAAAGTGGTTTAAGGGGGGATAAAACCGAAAATTTCGCTTCGGTTTGCAGTGCATGCGTTAGGAAAAGTGGTCAGGGCGATGTAGGGGTAATGCAGCGCATAGGAACTTCTGGTATCTTTCTCCGGCTCCGGCACCTCGCACATACGAACTGACCCCGGCCCATGCATCTCCGGTTACCTGGTAGTGGATAGTGGATTGGAGAAGATTTTTATGGTAGCCATTGTAAAAAGTACCATCGGCAACGTTGTTTCAGCCAGTAAAAGTCACATGGGACGCAAGCTGAAGAGTCCCCCGGACTCTTCAGACAGCACCCGGCGACGCACCTTCCGTGAGAATGAATTAGAGACGCTCTGTCATAGCTACGATGAGGACAACGAACTCTACTTACAGGATGATGATGAGTTTGAAGACGAAGAGGCCGCGACCGGCGAGCATACGCCAGATAACGCGATTCGCCGCTATTTAGCCGAAATTGGGCGCTATCCCTTGCTCACGGCGTCACAAGAGTCGGAACTGGCATGGCGCGTCGTCAGCGGCGATATCCAGGCGCAGCAACGGTTGGTTGAGGCCAATTTGCGCCTCGTGGTCAGCATTGCCAAACGTTATAATAATCAAGGCATCGCGCTTCTAGACCTCGTGCAGGAAGGCAACCTCGGCCTCATTCGCGCAGCACAAAAATTTGATCCTGCTCGCGGCTTCCGTTTCAGCACCTATGCCACATGGTGGATTCGTCAGGCCATCAGCCGGGCCGTCGCCGAGCATACACGCACCATTCATATTCCGGTACATGTGGTGGAGCTTATTTATAAGTTGAAACGTATTTCGCGCCATCTCTATCAAGAGCTGGGACATGACCCATCGCCCGAAGAGCTGGCACGAGCGGCAAATCTCACCAAAGAGCGCGTTGTTGAACTTCAGACCATCGCCGAAACGCCTATTTCGCTCGATGCGCCCCTCGTTGACGATGAACAATATCACCTCGCCGATATGCTGGAGGATACACGCGCCACCGCGCCCGCCGATATCGTCACACATCACGCGCTACGCGACCAGATTACCAGCGCATTGGACTCTCTCAACCAGCGCGAACGCCAGGTCATCGAACTGCGCTACGGTCTCCACGATGGTCATTGTCACACTCTCGAAGAACTCAGCGCCTGCTTCAAACTGACCCGCGAGCGCATCCGCCAGATCGAAGTCAAAGCCCTACGCACCTTGAGGCACCCCATGAAGGTGCATTTGCTGAAGGATTTCGCGTAGGGACAGCTTTAGCCCGTCCGTGCGTCTTCCCACAAGATTACCGGGTGTACAAATGCGGACGGGTTTATGCAGATTGACCAATGAAACGGGTAATACGAACTCGACATTGCTTCGCTCGTCTCGTTGGGCGTGCTAAAGCAGGCCCCTACACGCCTGCGGGCGTGGGGCCAGACCTGCGCCCGCAGGCGTGTAGGGGCCCGATTTAGCGCGCCCAGGGCACGAGCCGCAGCGATGTGCCAGTCAGCCATCTATTACCCGTTTCATTGGTCAATCTGCATTAGCTATTCCTAAGCTCACATCTATTCGCGTCCGCGAAAATGGTACAATATGAAAGCGAAAGGACATCATTACGCTGAACCTGAAACGATAAGGAGCAAAACATGGCCGCATCTACCAACGATAGCCCGAAAGTTAAGAAAGTACCTATCCGGGAACGGTCTTTTACTATGGGAAACGTCGTTGGTATAAATGGCTATCGTATTAATCACAGTCTACTTAAACAACGATTTGCAGAGGGTGGCTATTGGTTACAAGAAACTCCTCATTTTTTGATATTTACCCGCTCTGAAGGCCCTTCTCCGATAGTGGTACATTGGTTCGCGCCTGACGAGATAGATGCAAACATTGGCGATTACTTCGTACAAGAATTGAAACCACACGGTATCCTTGTGGATGAACAAGATTTTGGCAACTTGTTTGGGGCTATCGTGTTCTCACTCTCCCCTCATGATGCTCAGTGTGCTTTACACCTCTATGGCTCAAATACGTTTCATCAATACCGGTATCTTCTGAATATTTCAGATGATGCGTTGCCAGCTTCTCAATCAACGATTCATTCGTTTGCCCGGTTGTATCGGCGAGTTTGTCAACTCCATATCGGCCAGACATTTCTCGATGTTGGCTGCTCCTTTGGTTTTTTACCATTGCTCATTTCCGAACGATATCCATCGCTTACACAAATTCTTGGAGTTGACATCCAGACAAGCCCTTTTCCTGTTATAACTGCGATTGCCGAAGAGCAACATTTGCAGAACATCAATTTTGAGCAAGCCGATGTCCTTATCGATACATTTAGTACTCTGGGACGTTTTGATACCGTAGTCGCCTTGCACGTTCTTGAACACTTGACTGAGGCAGATATGTATCGGGCGTTATCGAACCTGTTGAAAGTGACATCCCGTCGGCTCATCATTGCTGTACCTTATGAAGATGAGAAACCTGAAATAGTCTACGGACATGAACAACTTTTCAATCGTGCAAAGCTTGAAGCTATAGGAAATTGGTGCTTCCACCATTTAGACAGCCCAGGCAGCATATCGGTAGAAGATTGCGTGGGAGGCTTGCTGCTTGTGGAACGGTCCATTGCATAAAAGACAGGCTTAATATACAAACATTACCAATCAGGTAGTGGTTCTATGCGGAAGTAGTTGATGCTGCATAGTGGCAACAAATGTAAGTACTTTTGCGTCACCGGGAAACGCCTCAGACAAGGCATATGTAGTGTACTCAACAAATTGCCTGTTCATGCCAGATGCATTAATTGTATTGATGAGAGGGATGGCCTTTTCTGCAACCTCCAGACTGGCGTCTCGCTCACCTAGATGAGCATAGGCCATAACAAGGGGCATCAACGTTGAAGCCTTGCGCAAAAGTAATCGCGGTGATTGCGTTTCTATCGCTTGATTGAGCCGTTTGGCCGCGACATCAAACTGCTTCAAATGCAAGGCACATACTCCTGCAACTTCATACCAACTCGCACGATCAAATTCGTCATTAGAACCGGACAAATACTCAAGCAATGCATCTGACGCACTCAGCTTCGTTTGTACACCCTCGGCATCGTTCATCAGTGCTGCAATTTCAGCCCCCGATGTATGGAGGTGTGCGGTTGTTCTAATACATTCAATAGTGTTTTGGGTAGAGACAAGCCGTAACGCCATTTCTTGCATCTGTAATGCAGCTTCATATTGTTCCTGCTCTTTCAACTCATATACTTGCCATATTCGGCTTTGTGCCATATTCCAGACATCTGCACCTTCGAGAGCAGTAAGATACGCTTGATTATGTGCCTTGAAAGCTTCACCATAACGACCTTGATAATGCAAGGCAGCACCAATAAGACGATACACTAATGAATATAACAATGGTTGCATCGAAGAGAGAAGCTCTGAATGACACAGGTTAAGAAAATACAGTTGTGTTTGACCAATAGCCAGAACCTGTTGAATATTTGCACTATGAAAAAGTTTCCACGCCGCCCCAATACTTTCTCCTATTGCACGAGTAAATTGCGCCCGTCCCTCTTCCGACACTCGTTCTCCCACTGGTATTGGGATACTACTTATCATCGCCGCGCCTCCCAGTTGGAGCAAGTGCCTGCGGGTGACGGCTGGCGTGGATTGCATGCCCTGTAACACTACTTGCAATGATGCCAGGATTTCATCAAGCGTCCAACCTTCATGGAACAACTGGCTCAGGTCGCTGGCCCCCAGCGTGAGCCATGCCCCGGCTTGCTGTTGCAAGGCAGCTTCGGGCGCTTGACATAGCAGGTCTATCGCATGGGTTTGTTCATGGGTGAGGGCTAGCTGCGGAAAGACTGCAATCGGGATCGTTGAACCTTTCACTTCCTGCCGGGGCGTTCCCTCTGCCCGTGCAGCAGATACTGTGTCTGCTTCGTGAACGAAACCCAATTGGGAGGCGGTGCGGTGATAAAGCTGGCAGAACAGCGCCTGATAGAAGGGGCTGGGACGTTTCCAGCCGCGTTCCCAGACGCCCACCATATTGGCATTGACGCCGGGGATGCGATTCTCATTCTCCGCTTCGGCCAGCAAACAAAGTTCGTCGGCGACGCGGCGCAACGACCAGCCGCGCTCCTCGCGTAAGCGCCGCAAGATGGTATTGGGGGTATGTCTGCCTCGTGATGTCATCGCTCACGTCTCCTTTCCCGCACCTGTCAATGCTGCTTGTGTTTCATTGTAACGGGACTATTACCACTCTGGCAAGCATTTCTGACAACGGGACTGTAAAGAGACTGGTGCAACTCCACGCGGGAATGCATAAAGACTGCTGAGAATGGAGGAGATAAAAAAGAACGCAGAAGGATTGCTAGAGATACGTAAAAGCGCCTCGCTCCTGAACCCCACTCCACGTATCATTGCTCTTAGCAAACGGGACAGCAAGAAACATCTGTACACATAAACAGAGGTAGAAGGGAAACTCAATGCAAACGAACCAGAGCGAAGTCGCCCGCTTGATGCAGCAAATCACGTTAGAGTACGAAGCTGCTGAGCGCGGCTTGAACGGGTTGGCACAGGGAACAGCAATGCACAGCTTTATCAACGCGAAACAGGAGCGTATCGGCGAATGTCACGAGGCCTTGCAACAGCTTGTGGGCAAGGCCGAGGCGATCAAGCTCGTTGTGACGGCCATGAATCAAGCGCAGACTGATGTGCAGATAACAACTTCAGCTCAACTGGAAGGGTATCATGAGCAAGCTTGAATATAACAGAAATACCTGTCGGTGGGAAGGCTCAATAGAGACGGACGAGGAGTTTTTCCGTGTGTATATGACCGATGAAACCTTTCGCACACATTATGATGCCTATCTGGAAAACCTGGGCATACCAACGCAAACCTACCTTGAGATGATAGCCTACGTTGATAAAGTTGGTCGGCAGCAATACGAGGCTATGCAAGAATTTACGGCGGATGTAGAACGTTGGCGGACGTGCAAGGATACGGCGGTACGCACGTATGTCCACAAGTACAGGCGAAAAGTTGCAGCGATTGAGGATAAGGAAACACAGTGAGCGGGGGAAATCAAGTCGGTAGATATGTGGTACCAGGATACCCGCAACACGTACCAGGGCACCCGCAAGGGGAATGCCCCTACTATACA
>DATGJV010000769.1:0-3714 GCA_035295005.1 Ktedonobacteraceae bacterium
TCTCAACGACGTGCCGCCAGTCAGGGAAACCCTGACTGGCGGCACGTCGTTGAGAATTTATTCTTGCCTGAATATTACTTTCCTAGCAAAAGGACTCGATCAATGTATTGCTGCCTTTACCTCTGCCAGAAGTGCCGACCGCCCACGCTGATGCTGTGCCAGTAAGGCCGCCAACGCCATTCAGCTGGTTGGTCAGCGTTCCAACGTTGGGGCTGCTCACGATGCTCCACTGCGTGCCATTCCACTGTTCGATGAATGTCTGGATGACGCCGCTATTCGTGGTTTGTCCCACCGCCCAGACATCGCTCGCGGAAAGGGCTGTGACGCCATGCAGGATCGTGCCGGTTATACTTCCACCAGGATTGCTGGAAATGTTCCACGCACTACCATTCCAGTTTTCGATCAGCGCGTTCTCTGCTCCTGTAGCGCCGCTCTCTCCAACTGCCCAGGCATTGCTGCTGGAAACAGCCGTTACACCATTGAGTCGTGAAATCGTCCCAACGTTTGGACTGGTGACTATACTCCACGAGGAGCCGTTCCAGTGCTGTGTAAGCGTCGCGGTGCTGGGATTACCGCCGCCACTGTATCCAACCGCCCAGATATCGCCGCTGGAGACAGACGCTACACCGGTGAAAGAACTGACTTTGGGTGCCGGAGTGGTTACGATACTCCAGGCTGTCCCATTCCACTGCTCAGCAAACGTGAAGAATTTGCTTTTGTTGCTGTTGGCATAGTACACGCCAACCGCCCAGACATTAGTCGAGGAGACGGCTGTTACACCATAAAAGACAGAACCTGACCCGCTGTGACCCGGGTTAGCGATGAGACTCCATTTTGTGCCATCCCAATGTTCAGTTAACCCCTTGCCATTGGGAAGGTGGGCTTTAAATTCGGTTCCAACGGCCCAGATATCGTTGGCGGACACCGCTGTTACCCCGTAGAGTATGCCGCCTGCTGGGAAGCTGGGGCTGCCGACAACTTGCCAGGTTTTCCCATTCCAGTTTTCAATCAGTGGTTCGGGCTTTGTTTTCGCACCCTGTGAATAACCAACGGCCCAGACGTTGCTGGATGTTACCGCCGCCACCCCGTTAAGCACGTTGGTTGCCGACACGTTTGGGCTAAGATTGACATTCCACTGACCACAGTTTGAAGAGGGTATGGTTGCTGCGCTGGCAATGCCCGTCCCGAACTGCATGATAGTCATGAAGACTACCATTACACAGGGAAATGCAAACAGTTTCAAATGTTTCATGGATTCCTCTCATTCTTAGTTTCAATTCGTTGAATATTCATGGAAAAATAGAATACTTCAACGTATACTCAGGAACTTCCCCGGTCCCGTTGTGGAATACGATCCGACAGATGGCAGACAGGCATATTGTTCAACATCAATATAGAGACCTCTACCCATGAACGTTTATTGAAGGTGTCATCGAAAGTAGAGGCAACGTACCCACGTCGGAAGTATACTGGAACTTGAAAGAAATGTCGAGTAAATGAAATTATTATAGGAGTTTTGTCCCCCTCTACATCCCCTGTATATCCTCTGCCCCTCCTATCCATTATTCGTAGTGCGTCTCGCCAGGCTGGCGATATGCTCCGACAACCGCAATAAAGCGTCGCGCAGTTCAGCGGGAGTCAGAACGATGAAGGGACATTCGAGGCTGACCAGCACATAGCTTATCCATTCGAGATTGCTGCTATTGCAACGGAACATCACTCCGCCCTCCGTTTGTTCCAGCATGGCGAGTGATTGTGGCACTATACGTTGCGCCTCTTCCAACGTTATTTCAAGGAGTACTTCCACCTGCCATTGTCCCGGTGTCATGGCAATAGAGCGTGTGACATATTCCAGGCAGTCAAAATGGAGAGGGCGCGTGTATGTTTCATCGCACATGTGGGCGCTACGCACCCTATCCAACCGGAAGACGCGCAAATCTTCGCGCAGATGGCAGTAGCCAACCGCGTACCAGAACCCGCTCCGGTAGACAAGGCCATAAAGGTCAACCCTTCGTTCAGTCTCTTCATCATCCCATGCCCGGTAACGCAGCAGCACACTCCGCTCTTGTAGCGCCGCGATACTTAGCGTGCTTACAATGTCGCTTCTCGGTGCCGCGTGCATCGGTGGAAAATCAAGCACCAGCGTCTCTTGCAGCGCCTGCACGCTTTCCCGCAGCGATGCTGGCAGCACGCGCCCAATCTTGGCAAGCGACCCCTCGACGGCTGGCGCTGCCGCAGCCAGGTTGAGCCGCCGCGCCGCCAGCAAACCCAGCGTGACCGCCAGTACTTCCTCGTCGGTAAACATCAACGGCGGCAGCTTGAAACCCGGCCGCAGCCGGTAACACCCGTAGCGCCCGCGCCCCGCCTCCACCGGTATCCCCAGGTCTTGCAGCATCGTGATATAGCGCCGCACCGTGCGCGTGTTCACCTCCAGCCGTGCCGCCAGTTCCGGCCCGCTCAATTCCCTGTGCGATTGTAGCAACTCCAATATCGTCAGTACCCGCGTCGTCGGAAAATACACTCTTTATCCCTCGCTCATATAATTGGCCTTACCAATCACCATTGTACCACTGTAGGGGCCCGATTTATCGCGCCCATCGCCGATTTATCGGCTGTTGTCCCGCTTGCCGATAAATCGGCGATGGGCGTGCTAAAGCAGGCCCCTACAGGCATCCAATTCACAAACTCCTTACAAAAATTTCACAAAACTTTGCGCGTTTCTTGCGAATCACAGGCTATCTTTGAAGTACAGACATGTCTGCACGAAACGTATCAAAAAGTGACTTATAGTGACAGAGAAAGAGTAAGGAGGTGCTACACACAGAGATTTTCTACATGGTGAACCTCTAAACAATGCTCCCATTACGTTCACAATACAATTAGCTTAATGATCCCAATTGACACAATGGCGTGTCGCTAATGGTCACATGCCTCACACCCTGAAAGAGGCGTGTGACCGATCTCCGAACCTGGAATGGGCAGTGCCTCCCCGCCGTCCATTCCAGGTTTTTTATCGCTATGAAAATTCGTCCCAATCAGGGCGAAATATAGCCGCATTAAATGATACACTATCCCGTATGAACATATGGGTGTACCTCTCCGGGTACCGGGTTGATGGTGCCGCAGCACTGTAGGGGCCTGCTTTAGCACGCCCAACTGCACGAGCGCAGCAATATGCAGTCCTGAGATAACAGAAACTGGTGACGCGACATTGCTCTCGCTCGTCGCGTTGGGCGTGCTCAAGCAGGCCCCTACAGTGCTGCGACAGACATGTCGCGTCCCTGATTGCACCCGAACATACTATCAACAGGAGCAACAACATGGAAGAACAGAGGGACAAACCCCGGTTACTGGATTTGATGAATACCGGCTATACCGAATTTACAACCCTGATTGCGCCCTTGAATGTAGCGCAATTGACAACGCCGGGCGTGGATCATCAATGGTCAATCAAGGATATTCTGGTTCACCTCGCCTTCTGGCAACATCACCTGCTGACCTACTTGCAGAGTGCAATAGAGGGCAAGGCACCGGAAAAAATGACGCACGAGACGATAGATGCGTTGCGCAAGCAGTATCCCGGTGCTGAAGCCGCCCTGGCAGAAAGCGAGCAGCAGCCAGCACCAACAGATGATTTTTCCGATATGAACGACTATATCTACCTGCGCAACAAATCGCGCCAGTTTGATGAGGTGCAGACCGATTTTCACGCCA
>DATGJV010000770.1:0-5416 GCA_035295005.1 Ktedonobacteraceae bacterium
CAGCGCCTTGCATAATCGTCCGCACCGCCGCGTAACGGTGAGAGAATTCGGTTTCAGAGAAGCGTGGATACAGCGTATCGGAATTTTTGTCAGTAAGCATAACTGGTTTCCCATGTTTGATAATGTAGGTCTGGCCCTTCATCTGCTTAGTTTACACTATTCTCCTGCAAATAGCACTACACCAGGGCGCTATGAATTGCGCCCCTCCTGCTAATTCGTGGTACTATACAATAAACAATGCACCTGCAATGAGAAGGAGAACAATAATGACGGTACAGCCTCGTATGGCTTCAGCAGTGATGTTATTACGTGATAGAGCAGAAGGCCAGAATATAGAAGTGTTTATGGTGCGACGGGTGATCCAGAGCGATTTCATGCCGGATGTGTATGTGTTCCCCGGCGGTTCGGTCGCTAAGGATGATCTTGCTGCTGAGCGCGAGGATGGTATCTGTGCGCCGGTTGCCTCTTCAGCAGCAGACCCGGAAGGCCGTACTGCTCTCGGTACAGGCGTGCGAGCCGCAGCCATACGCGAGTTATTTGAGGAGGCGGGCGTTTTGCTGGCCTATCGTGCTGACAGGATGCTGGCAATTTCCCGGCAGGATGTGTCACGTTTTGCTGGCTATCGTCAGACTTTTAACGAGCGCAAGGGTTCGCTAGTCGAGATGGCGCATGTAGAGAATCTGCGCCTGGCGACGGATCACCTGGGATATTTCGCGCACTGGGTGACGCCGGAGGGTATGCCCAAACGTTTCGATACCCATTTCTTTATCACCACAGCCCCTGCCGAGCAACAGGCCGCGCACGACCAGCTTGAGACCAGCGAAGGCGTGTGGATTCGCCCATCTGAAGCACTGGAGCGTTATAACAATGGCACATTCCCCCTGGTTTTCGCCACAATCCATCAGTTGCGGGGTTTAGCTGAGTTCAATAGTGTGCAAGATGCCTTGCAATATACTGCCATTCAGCACGTACCTGTGCGTATGCCGGTGCTGGTACAGGATGAAAGCGGCGCGCGTGTCTTCCTGCCGGATGACAGGGAGAATCGCTGGAATGTGCCGGATCATATGACAAAAAAACCGTAAGGAACGAGGAATATGCAGAAACCATATACGATTATTCTTGCCCCCAATTCTTCCATGATGACGGGACCAGGGACGAATACAATTATCCTGGGCGGAGGCGTCGAAGGTGCGACCGTCATTGACCCTGCCGTTGATGACATTGCCTTTCTCGATGCTATTGAAAGTGAGGGAGCCGAGCGGGGCGATATTCGCCGTATCCTGATTACGCATGGACATCCCGACCATATCGGCGGTGCGTTGGCCCTGCGCAAACGTCTGCGCATCTCTATTTTTGCCTTCAGCCGAGCGGGCGTGCCAGTGGCTGACTTCGAGATACCCGATGGGGAAGAATTTCCTGCCGGTGATGATACTTTGCGTGCCATTCACACTCCCGGCCATCGCTTCGACCACCTCTGTTTCATGCTGGAGAAGCAACGTACTCTTTTCGCGGGCGACCTCATTTCAGGCGTCGGCACCGTCGTTATCTCACCACCGGAAGGGGATATGCTGGCCTATCTAGATTCTCTCAAACGTCTACAAGACATGAATATCGCGGAAATCGTACCCGCGCACGGCCCAACCATTGCGAACCCGCAGGACAAAATCTCTGAATATATTGCCCACCGGATGCAGCGCGAACAACTGGTCATACAGGCCCTTGAGACGTTGCCCGAAGAGGGCGCGACCATCCCGCAAATCGTGCGCTTCGTCTACACCGACGTTGACCCCAGCCTGCACGCCCTCGCTGGACATTCCGTGCTTGCCCACCTGCTCAAGCTGGAACAGGAAGGTCTGGTTGATCGTCTCGGAGAGGATAGCTGGAAGTTAAACCGACCTACTGCCTGAACAATTCTGTAGGGGTCCGCTTCAGCGCACCCGATTCGACGAGCGCAGCAATGTCGAATCCCTCTTCCCACATGAATTCGTTTGAATAAGATGGTGCGGCAGATGCTGGTGTGTCATTAGGGAACTGGCCTGATTCCTTGTTTCGTTCTCTTTTCACTGACCCCAAAGTATGGTATCATAGTGGGTATCAATGAAGTGGGTGTTTTTCTATGGCGAAAGCGAGTTCGCAGGAGGAACTCAAAGTGTACGATCCACTGTGGGAAGAAAACTCAAAAGTACGAAGAATACGGGCCGAAAGTGAATCTGAGGGATTTGCCGTAGGATTTGCCGAGGGTAAAGCAGAGGGATTAGCTAAAGGGAAGATCAAAGGATTACAAAGGGCGCTTGTAAGTGCTATAAAGGTTCATTTCCCCGAACTTGCTGATCTGGCGCAAGAAAAGGTTGTCAAAATTCAGGATATGTCTAATCTTGATTTGTTGCTGAAGCAAGTCATCACCGCACCAGATGAGAGAGCAGTGCGTTGGTTGCTTAGTACTGTTGCCGCTTAAACAACTGTAGGGATCGGTTATGTAGATTGACACATGAATTTGGTAATAGCTGACTGGCACAGCGCTGCAGCTCGTGCCTGTGGGCGTGCTAAAGCAGGCCCCTACAGCGCCTGCGGGCGCCAGGACCAATTGCGCCGCAGCGCGTAGGGGCCTGCTTTAGCACGCCCAACGAGACGAGCGATAGCGATGTCGAGTCTCTTTTCCCCAAATCATTTTGTCATCTCCATCACCGCGCCAGCGCCGATTTATCGGCCATTGGAACATGGCCGGTTGACCGTACCTGGCGCGGTGAACCGGCCCCAACAGAGAAATCCCAGGCTGTTTTGTTATCGTTTGAGCAGTAGACCCAGCGCGGTGACACCGGCGAGGCCGAGGCAGAACCAGCCGGGAATTACCTGCCCGGCCATAGTAAGGACGATGCCGCCGGCCAGCGCACCGAGGAAGACCAGTCCGAGAGCGAGGTTGTCTGTGCCAGCTGCCGCCGCCGCGGCAAGACCATTTTTGTTGCCACGATGGCGACCACGGCGGCCCTTGCCGTTTGTACTGGGGGAAATACCGGCCAGCCTGACCTCAATTTGTCCCGCTTCCAGGCGCGTGATGACTTGCTCTATGGTACGGGGCAACGCGAGCAGGATGCGACCAGCCTCGAGTACCTGCGAAAGAATTTGTTGAGCCGTCTGTCCAACACCTTCCGCGTCGAGACCGAGGAATTTGCGGGCGTAGGGCGTAGCAACCTCTATAAAGTTGAACTCCGGGGCCAGTCCCGTTGATACCCCTACCAGTGTGCTGATGGCGCGACCCGTGAAAGCAAATTGGGCAGGAATCTGGAAAGGTTGCCCGTACAGGAGATTTTCGACATCGTGCGCCACTTCGGGCATATCCAGGTCGCGAGCTTCCCCCAGCGTCATACCGTAGTATTCCTCCATCATCAGCGCCATGCCGCGTTCGATAGCCTGCATGTTGGCACCCTCACCTATGAAGCCGAGCTTCTTTAACGAGCTGACAAGGGAGTGTGAATCGCGGGTGATGAAGCTCAGAAACAGGTCCTTCATGGACTTTTTCATGTTTTTGCTGAGTGAACCAACCATGCCGAAGTCAACAAAGGCAATGACTGGTCCACTCAATGGATCGGTTGCCATTGTCCTGCTGGTTGCGTTGCTGGTCGTTTGACCCTCTGTGTTCGCGGAGGCTGCATTTTCCTGCTGTATGGCACGGAGTGCTGCTGCCTGTTGGGTTCTGGCCTTTTCTTCTGTCAGGACGAAGATATTGCCGGGGTGTGGATCGGCATGGAAGAAGCCCGCGATAAAAAACTGGTAGAAGTAGGTGCTAACTGTGCGTTTTGCTACTTCAAGGCGATCAATGTGCGCGGCTTCAAGCGCGGGATAGTCATTGATTTTAATGCCATCAATCCACTCTAGCACAAGGACGCGCCGTGATGTATAATCCTCGTAGATACTCGGAATATAGATGGTTGGGTCGTCCTTGAACATCTCTTTGAAACGTTTGGCGTTGGTTGCCTCGGTAACGTAGTCAATCTCCTCATAAACGGTGCGCTTGAATTCAGAATAGACGCCCATAAGGTCTATAAACTCGCTTGTGTTCACGAAGCGATTAATTACCCAGATGACGAACTTGAGCGTACTCAAATCCATGCGGACAAGTTGCTCAATATTGGGACGCTGCACCTTGACGGCGACAGTTGCGCCGTTGGATGCCAGGACGGCCTTATGCACCTGACCAAGCGAGGCGGCGGCAGTACATTTACGTTCCAGGGTGCTGAAGATTTGCTCAACAGGCTTGCCCAGTTCTGTCTCAATGACCGAGACAACGTGACTAAATGGCGCTGGCGGCACTTCGTCCTGTAATGAACTCAACGCGGCAAGGGCCTGTTCTGGCAACAGGTCTGCTCTAGAACTGAGAAATTGCCCAAGCTTAATCATCAATACGCCAAGCTGAATGGCGGTCTGGCGAAAAGCAACCAGTACCTGCACGAGAACTTCAACATTTGGCTGTACGTCCTCATTGCCGCGTTCTCGTGCGCGTATAACGCGGCGGCGCTCACGATAGATCACCCAGATCGTCCAGAGCAGCAGACGCGAGACGCGCAGGAAGCGCAAGATTTGCGAAAATCTATTTATTCGTGGTATTTTGTTACGCATGCCGGGAAAGAACCCTTTCGTTTTCGATATATCTCTATCATATATTGTACGATGAAATCAAGGAACAGGTTTGAGATAGTTCGCATGTACCAATGCCAGGGTATGCAATCCGGGGGATTGTGTGCCTGGCATAATATCTAAGGAGGTAAGGGATGGAATCTTGTAATTGCGCAGATATCCTCTGGCTTGAGAATGGCTCTGGCCTCTATTTTATGCAGACACAGCACTCGCATGCGGCGTCTATGGCGTCGCCACCGCCAAAGGCGCGTTCGTTTGAGTTGCCGGGTGATCGTGTTTTATACGCTCCCAACCGACCGGCGGATGTTCGACATGTGAAGTTGGATATTGCGCTTGATGTTGAGCAGGAGACGGTGAGCGGTACGGTTTACACGACGTTTTCCGCGCTTTTTGACGAGGTGAAAACGGTCACGTTCGACGCCATAGAATTGCATATCGAACGGGTCTCTATCGAGAATGGCGAAAACGGCAGCGAATTGCTATGGAGCAACGACGCGAAGAAACTGGTGGTGACGCTGGATCGGCCCTACCATTATGGTGA
Source organism: Ktedonobacteraceae bacterium (assembly GCA_035295005.1). GTDB lineage: Bacteria > Chloroflexota > Ktedonobacteria > Ktedonobacterales > Ktedonobacteraceae > DATGJV01. Next base: position 5,174 of record DATGJV010000770.1, read on the forward strand.
GCAATTTACCATTGCTATTGAATATCATGCGAAGCCGCGTACCGGTATGCATTTTGTGAAGCCAGCGCCGGAAGACCCGACGCGACCTGTACAGGTGTGGACGGTGGGGCAGCCCAGCTACCACCGCTACTGGTTTCCCTGTCATGACGCGCCCAACGACCGTGCCACGACCGAGATGATTGTAACGGTTCCCGTGCAATTCTTAACCGTCTCGAATGGGAACCTGTTGAGCGTCACAGATAA
>DATGJV010000771.1:0-9816 GCA_035295005.1 Ktedonobacteraceae bacterium
CGGCACGTCACGCGGAACCAGTATATATCGTGAAAGGATTGATGCCGCGCACGGAATATTACGGTATTTTCGGCGCTGAAATTCCAGATTCGCCGGAAAGCGACCTGAATATTCCATTGCTTGATGCTGTGATGGCCCATGACAGGGTGTATATCGCGGGCGAAGCAAAGTCCCACTGCGTGTTGGAAACCGAGCGGCAAATTGCCCGTTACTGTCAGAATCGCCCTGACCTGCTGCAACGAGTGTACGCGCTGAGGGATTGTACGAGTTCCGTACAGCATCCCGTCGTAGATTTCGACGCGCTCGCCGAAGCGGAACTCGCAGTGCTGGAGCAGGCGGGAATGCATATGATTATGAGTACCACCATGCAAATTTTGTGACGTTTAATACGTGAACTCGTCCGGTTGGGGCGTGTTGAGGCGTTCGAGGACGCGGCGTTTTTCGTCCATATGTTGGTGTCGCAACATCATGCGCTGCTCCGGGGTAAGTGAGAGAATAGTACGGATTCGTTCGACTATCAAGCCCGGCTGTGTTGGCTTCGTCATGTAGTCTATCGCGCCCTCCTCAAAGCCCCGCACCTGCTCTGTCAGGTGGTTGAGAGCGGTTATGACCAGTACCGGAAGCGGGGGTGTGATGCGATTGGCGTGCAGCCAGTCCAGTACCTCCCAGCCAGAGACAGGTTGCATCATCAAGTCCAGAACGATGAGTTGCGGGCGAAATTCCGTTACCAACTGGATAGCTTCTTGTCCATTTTTCACACCGCGTACTTCAAAGCCTGAATATTGCAAGTAAAGACAAAGGATTTGCAGGATATCGGCTTCATCCTCGACAACCAGAATGCGTTCTTTGCTATCAGCGTTGAACATATACATCACCTCTACCAGACCACATAAACCCGCGATGATCGGGTAACTTAACGCCATATTGATAGGACGGGATATCTATATTTATCGGCACTCATTGCCACAAGATGATAGTGCGACCCTGGGAAAATACATTCTAGTACCATGACCCTAATTGACCACACCTGCGTTTATGGAAAGGTTGTTTTCCTTGCTTCCATCCCTGACGGCAACCTGGCTCTGCCGACCTGCCAGGGGAAAATGAACCTCAGCGATAGTTTGACCGGCAGACTTTCCAGACTCGGCTCCGCTGTCATCCACACGCCTCAGTACAAATTGTCCGCCTAAATCGCCAATCAAATTTTTGATCAACGAAAGGCCAAGCCCTTCGCTGATATCTTCCTCTGTATCCGCTGTTGATGGGGAAAACCCTTTCCCCGTATCTATGACCTGGATGGTCACAATACCATTCTCTTCATAGCCGCGAATGGTGACTTTTCCCTCTGTGAGGCCATGCATACCATGTTTCATAGCGTTTGAGACCATTTCATTCAGCACAAGTGCAAGAATGGTCACGGCTCGCGATGGTATCACGATAGCGCATTTTTCGACTTCAAAGGTGATGTGCGTTTCCGGCGTACTCATATTGGCGTTAGCCACGCCAACGATTTTACGCGCTATGTCGTCCACTCGCGCCTCGCTGACATCTTCATGAGACAGGAGATCATGCGTGGCCGCTAATCCTTGCACACGGTTGACGCTCTCGGCAAGGGAATAGCGCACTTCCGGCGATTTGGTGCGCCGCCGTTGCAACGAGAGTATGCCGGCCACAGTTGCCAGGTTATTCTTGACGCGGTGATGTAGCTCGCGCAACAGGGCTGATTTGAGTTCCAGACCGCGCCGCGTCTCCTCGAAGAGCCGCGCATTTTCGATAGCGATAGCGGCTTCATTCGCGAAGGTAATCACCAGTTGCATCTGTTCGTGTGAGAGCATGTGGCGATGATTGCTATAGATACAAATGCAGCCCAATATTTTCTCTTTGACGCGCAACGGCACACATAAGACCGAGTGAATTTCCTCGGAGATGCCAGGGTCTCTGGCAATAAAGCAATGTTTGTCACTGTGGAAACAGTCAACGGCCATACTGGGGCGGCCTGTTTGTACGCTGCGGCCCGCGCAGCATTGGCCTGCTCCCAGGTTCATTTCTTGCACTAGCGTGCTATTGAGTCCGTAGTGAGCCAGAACATGGAGTTGCTGTGTCCCAGTATCAAGTTCAAAAATACACGAACGCTCGGCACCGGAGAGATGTACCGCCTGTGTCGTAATAATTTGCAGTACCTCATCCAGATTGAGCGTCGAGGCAATGATGGCGGAGACGCGATGCAACGTCGCCAGTTCGTGAACTTTGCGGCGCAATTGCTCATCGGTCTGCTCATACAGATGTCCATTTTCAACATTGATTGCGATGATGCCCGCGATCACCTCAAGAAAGTTGCGTTCCTGGCTGGTGAATTCGCGGCTATCGAGGGATTGTACGCTTATGACGCCAATCAGGCGCTCAACATTGCCAAAGTAGATAATTGGCACCGACATCAGACCATGATATTCGACGCTATATGTGCGTACTTCGGTGGAAAAATTGGGATCAGTCCAGGCATCATTGATCAGTAAAGGGCGTCCTTTGTCGGCGACCCATCCGCTATAGCCTTCACCCAGACGTAATGTGAAATGCATACCACCCAGTGGGCGCGGCCCGTTGGTTGCACGCAAGGTAAGCATGCGTTGCATCTCATCATAGAAAAAGACGGAGCAGAGTTGTACTTGCAACTCTTCAGAGACGATTTGCGCAATCGTTTCCAGCGTCTGATTCAGGTCCATTGTGGAATTGCTGACCCCATTGATGCGCTGGAGTGCCATAAAGCGATTTTCTATCTGCCGGGTCATATTGAACCCCTCGATGGCACTCTGGTCTACCACGCTCTGATAGCCGCGTGTTAATGCCAGTACGCAAGATGATTGCAGTTGATATAACCAGGAGGTTGCTTCGAGAAGAAGCTGTGGTTGTGTACTGAAGAGGTCTTTTAGGCCAGGTGCAAGAGCATCAATATAGCGTTGTAAGCCTTGCAGACGCACGTCAAGTTTGCCGCCTTGCTGTGCAAGCCAGCGACCGGATTGTTCAAAGCGAGCAAAGAGCATGGAAGTATCATTCCCGATGAGTGCATTGAGAAGTAACCAGGCATCACTCCCCTCCTCTGGCCCCTCACTGTCTCCAGTTGCTTGTTGTAAACAGACCCGCAATCGTGCAGTATGTTGCGCAAGTAGCTGTTCTACGCTGCTCCGTTGTCTCACGATTCCTATTAACCTGCCTTCACTCCACGAACCATCAGCCTTCCAGGTACATGTATGGGCAGTTTACCGCGCCCATACATGCAGATATTACCTATATTGTAGATGTGCTAAGCTACTATGTCAAGGTACCAAACTTTTTGGGTTTCAACTTTCCCGCGAAGGCAGGTAGGGATACTTGCATATTAGCCAATTTAGCGGCGTGCGCTTACTCTGTGGCAGGTTGTACGTTAGAACTAGTAATGGCCTGTTTGGCAAACGGCGCGAGCAAAGGATGGACAGGGGACAGACAGAGAAATTGACGTGTCGGTACAGATGGGTAAATGGGGAGACCGTACTATGAGATGCACGCATTGTGACTTACCGCTTTCTCCGACAAGCACTGCCAGTGTTTGTCCGCGTTGTCACATGCCAATTGTACCTGGCACGAATACTGCTGCGAAGTCAAAACGAGCATTTATCGCTCAACCGCCATCATGGGGCAATGGCGTAGCTCCGGCTGGTTGGCAAGAGCATTCTGGACCGGTGGTTGGTACTCCTCCGCCAAATAGCCCATTTCCCGCATCACAGCAAACGCCGTATCCTCAGCCGGGTCAGATGTGGCTACCAACGTCAACCCCTCCTTCCACACCTGCACCGGTTCCCAGTGTTTCTGGTTCTCATTTTAGCACAGGAGGGATACACGAGGAAGCTCGACCGCTTCCAGAGGCGCAAGATATGGCGTGGAAGTCTCGACCACTTCCAACAATGCCGCAAATACCTATGCACCAATCGCGCATAACACACAACGAACACATAACAGGCTCGAATCTGGGTTTTATCATTGCTGGTTTGTGTGTGGTAACCGGGGGATTGCTGCTGATTCTTGTTTACTTCATGGCCGCTGGATTATCTTCCTCGACGGTGCATCCGCAGAGTAACAGTGTTGGAAACTCAGTAACAACGGCGACACGACATCACACTCCTACTGCTGTCCCTACACGCACCGAAAAGCCATCTCCGACCACTGCTTCAGGCGCATTCCCCGCACAGGAATACATTTCCAATCCACAAATGGCAAGTGCGGTCAATACGGATACTGCTCAGGTAATTCAAGCAGCAACAACATTCAAAGTAGGCCAGAAGGTCTATGTCACATTTAGCATTCATCCAAATGGGCGCAGCGGCGCTATCTGTCTGCAATGGTACGCAAATGCGCAGGCATTTAGCCATTTTGAATTCGCTATATCCCCAGGTAGCACTATAGCCTACTCCTATACCTATTACGCGGATGCCGGCCCAGCCTATGTCGAAATTTATTGGGCAAGTAGCGTCTCCTGTAGTGACGAATTGCTTGCTCAGCGTATCAATTTTACCGTGGTGCATTAAAGTTTCCGCGGTAATGGAGATAAGCCAGAAAACATCTTGGCAGCAGCATAAAACCATGATATGCTAGCACTGCAAAAATGAAAGAGTTGCTCCTCTCCATAAAGTGAAGAGGAGGTACAAGTAGCTCATTTAGCAGGGAGAATTATCATGAATTGTACTTCGTGTGGAGCAGTGCTTCCTCCGGGTGCAGCGTCGTGTCCAGTATGCGGGACACCCACGCCTTATAATGTCACCGGACCACGTGGCGGCTCGTCTCAGTATGATCCAACGATAGGGGCATCGCAAGGCCCATATAGCGGTAATCCACCGACGCCATCATATCCATACAATAGCGGCAATCCGCCGACGCCACCATCACCGTATAACGCACCACCGCCTACAGGCTATGGAGCGCCGTCGTATGGCGCACCTGGGGTACCATTAGCAGACCCTTATAGCACTGTATCTGACCCATATAATCAGCCTGCAAATAATTATGCGCAGAGGCAACAACAGCCATCATTTTCGCCGCCGCCTCCGGCCCCTATGCCTGTGCCACCGCCAAAGAAATCGGGGCGCGGTAGGCTTCTTGTTCTGGCTATTATCGCGGTGGTCGTCATACTGGTTGCCGCCGGTATTATCGGTGCAGTTGCAGTGAACAATAACAATACGCAACGTGCCTCTGCTACAGCGACCGCGATAGCGCAGACGCAACTGACGGCAACTTCTGCTGTCAACACTAACTTGACGGCGACAGCAGCAGCTGTCACGACAACCTATCCTTTCAGCAATAATTTGGTGCTGAATGATCCTTTGAGTAACAATAGCAAAGGTTTTAAGTGGGATGAAGCGACCCCCAGTTCTTCGCAGGGCGGATGTACTTTCCAGGGACAGTCCTATCATGTCTCAGAGCCGCAAACAGGGTTCTTCAATTACTGCATCGCGAGTGGCACGAATTTCGCGAATTTCACCTACGAGGTCGAGATGATGATTGCGAAAGGTGATGCAGGCGGCCTGATTTTTCGCGCTAATACCAGCGGTCAGAATCCATCCTTTTACTACTTCCGTCTGAATCAAGATGGAACGTATAACTTCTTCCTCTATGTTGACAGTTCTGGGACAAATGCTCGCACGCTGGCACATGGAAATGCTAAAGGCTTCAATACCGGGCTGAACCAGACGAATCTGATCAGTATTGTTGCGAAAGGTAGTACGCTGAGTCTGTATATCAACAAACAACTCCTGACAAGCGTTACCGATAGCACCTACACATCCGGTCAGATAGGTCTCGCCGCCGATTACATTAACGGCGCTACTGAGGTTGTGTATACGAACGCCAAAGTGTGGAAGTTGTCGTAGGTATCAATATTCAGAGGGATGATGAAACGGAAGGCGGCTTTCGCAGATGTGCGAAAGCCGCCTTCCGTTTCATCATCCCTCTGAAGGTATTACACGCCTTTGAGTATCTGCGCGAGTTTTCCACGCTCTTGTTCAGTTAATGGCAACAGAGGGGAGCGTGGGCGTCCACCGTAACCGTAAGTGAGTTCCAGGGCCGCTTTTAAGCCCGGCACGCTGTATGTTGTTGTGATGGCGGTATTAGCGGGAGCAATGCGTGCTTGCATGATGCGTGCATCTGCCATCTGGCCTGTATCAAAAAGCTCCTGCACGCGGCATACTTCACGGGGAAAGATATTGGCGAGCGCGGCAACTGCTCCCATCGCGCCAACCGAGAGCGCGGGTAAGAGATACCCGGCGCTGCCCGCGAAGGCGCGGAAACGTGTCGAAACATTAGCGACAACCTGCGACAGCTTCGCCATGTCGCCCGCGCTATCCTTCACGCCAACAATGTTGGGATGTTCCGCGAGCGCGATAATGGTGGCTGCATCAATATCCAGACCGGCGGTACTGGCAGGCATGTTATAAATCACGACCGGAAGCGGACTCTGATCGGCGATAGTGCGATAGTGAGCAAGCAGCGCGGCACTGTTCATGCGTCCTTTAAAGTAGAACGGTGGCAACACGAGTGCAAAATCCGCTCCGCTTTGCGCTGCTTGCCGGCAATTGGCGACAGTAGCAAACGTTGATTGTTCTCCGCAGCCCGCGAGTATCTGCGCTTCCTCCCCGGCTGTTTGTCTCGCCGTCTCTATTACTTTTCGCCGCTCATCACTGCTCAGGTGAACAGCTTCGCCATTGGAACCCATCAAAACATAGCCCGCAATACCGCTATCCGCGATGCGCTGCATATGTCGTTGCAAAGTGGAAAGGTCTAGTTCCTCTTTCTCGTCGAAAAATGTTGGCAGTGGAGGATAAATACCGCCGAGAATCTTCTGTGCCATGTGCCGAAAACTCCTCTAGATTGTGTTGCTTCTCACAAGAGGCATTATATCATAGTCCGGGATTGCAATTCATTGCGCACCCACTGTGACGACGGAACTATTGCAAGGGGACATGGCGACCCCTTGTTTATCAGATGATCTTGCAAGAGCTATTTCATGACTTATTTCACAGAAAAACTGTGCTATCGAGCATAGCGGACGCTAAAAAAAGAGGGTATAGTCGTACATATAAAGAGAGAAAAACAAAGCATTCAAAAAAGTTTTAAGCAAGGAGAAAAAAACATGCATACCATCAAAAATCATCGCGTACAAACTATCGTTCTTGGTATCATCGGCGTTGTATTAATGGTTTTATTCTCAGCGTGTTCGGGTGTTGTCGGCAATGGCGGCCCTGGCACAAGCTATAAAATCACCGGTCAGGTTCAGACCACCAGTTCGGCCAGCCACAGTGTGACATTGACCGTGAACGGCCAGTCTATCACCATCACCGGCTTAACCGACCAGGAGTTAGCGGCGCTGCAGCCACAGGTTGGCAAGACGTACACCATTATTGCAACGCAGAACAGCGACGGTTCGTATACCATCAGCAGCAACTCAACGCCCGTCGTTACCGTAGGCGGCACAACGGGTATCGAGACCGATACACCTGAGGCGAACCAGACACCAGATCAGTCTCCCACGGGGAACGTGCAGGGCAGCATCCAGTTTATTGGGAAAGTTCAGAGCGTGAGCAGCAGCAGCATTACAGTAGCCATGCCCAACGGCACCAATGTGACGATGAGCATTGTGAACGGCCAGACCGATATGAGCGACTTCAACGGCGCATTGCCGAGCAACGGTCAGCTTATCAAGGCCGAGGCCAATGCGAATACTGACGGTAGCTACACAGCAACCAAGCTGGGTGTGACGGATAGCGGCGATGTGCAAGACCAGAACGTGGTTACTTTCCAGGGTACGACGACCAGCGCAGTTGGTTCTGATAACATCATCCATTTCACGGTTGGCAGCAAGAGCTACAGCTACGCGATTGGCTCCGGCGCGGACCTGGGCGATTTCAATAACAGCGCACAGTCCATTGGCAACAATCAGGCTGTCAAACTCGATGTCACATTCAACGGTGCAACCGGAACGGTGACAAAGGTAAGCAACGCGAACAACTAGCCTGAAATGAAGCGCAGCGCAACAAAACAAGTGCTACAGCCAACCGGCTGTAGCACTTGTTTTGTTGCGCTTCACTTTACAATGTTAACCATGACGGCACCTACCGCGATGATGACAACGACAGCGAGGGTGAGCCAGACAATGCGTAAGATCGCGGCTTTGCGTTCCATTTGCCGACGCAACACGTGTACGCGGGCATCCTCGGCGGGACACCACCCGGCGGCGGCGCAATAGGGGCAGAGCGGGAACAGTTCATAAGGTGGGCAGAGGTTTGCATCTCCATAGTGGATTGAGCCGACCTCATAGCGAATCTGTTCGCTCTCGAAGACGGCGGAGCAGTGGCTACAGCGCAGTAGCAGGTATTCCGCCCAATCCAACGCTTTGCACGAAGGGCAGAAACGTGCTTTGATAGCGGCTCCCGTTTTGCTCTCCTCTGGCATCCAGCGATGATGGCAGCGATGGCAGGTATTCTGTTGTCCCTTGCGCACCGCTTCAATGCCTCGCAACATGCCTTCCAATTGCAATGTGCGTGCCTCTTCCGCCGACAGGTCATAGCTCATTTCACCCAGTACGATGTGTAACGGCTTCCCTTCATTGAGCTTTGGAAAAGCATAGTGGCGTTGCCGGTCGCGTCGTGCCGTGGGTGAAATCTCTGGAGCCTTGCGTGGTTTCCCGCCTGGCGTAATCACCGTATGGCCGACGTACACGCGGTTGGTTTCAGAGGGAACGCCCATAAAATGATGGGCATGTTGCCTGTCATAGGTTTTGCGCGACTCAGGGTTACTCAGCGTCTGGTAAGCGAGCAGCAAGACACGCATGCGCTCCTGCGCATCTTCCCCCTTGTAGACATCGGGGTGATATTGCAGTGCGAGGTGCTTAAAGTTTGCTTTGATATCACTGGCGGGCGCATTGGTTTCTACACCCAGCACAGCGTAGTAATCAGTAAATTGTTCCATTCACTCAATCTATGAAAGCATTTCCCTGTACAGTATCGTGTACAGAGTGGTAATGGTGCGAAAAAACAGCTATTGTACTTACATAGACGAATTAGACAGGGAAAGGTTGCATTATGCAAAGTTCGCGAGAGACACAGCAGTTATTGGAGGCCAGCCAACGAAGAGGTTGTCTTCTATGCCGCCTGGGACAGGAAAACGTCCAGCATTACCTTGATAGCTGGAAATACGAATTATTTACCGATGTGGGTATACGCGAAGAGCTACGGCGTTCACGCGGATTTTGCAATACGCATACGTGGCAGTTAGCACGGATGGGTGCAACCTTACAACTGGCAGTCGCCTATCGCGATATTCTCTCGGACACGACTGAGCAACTACAGGCAAGCCAAACCGCTTCCCGCCGCCATCGCTGGTTTAAACCGGAGTCAGAGCGCGAGCAAGTTCCTTGTCCGGCATGCGTGCAACAGCAGAAAGCAGTGGTAAATCTTGTTCCTTTTTTGCGTCAGGCTGTCCTTGATCCAACTTTTTACACGCAGTTCCTCGCCTCTGATGGCCTGTGCCTGGAACATTTCCAGCAGACATGCGAACTCAAATTGCCTGGCAGTGCCGAAAGTACTGTAGAGTCGCTGGCTCAATTGCGTCAGGCGCAACTAACGATCCTGAAACGGCTCGATGCACAACTGGGCGAACTCATCCGCAAACACGATTATCGTTTCAGAGACGAGGCGCAGGGGGATGAAATGGTATCCTGGCGGTGGGCAGCAAGTATCGTCGCGGGTGAGGATGACCGTGTAAATATATAGGGCAAGATGCTATACTAAAGAAAAC
>DATGJV010000772.1:0-6158 GCA_035295005.1 Ktedonobacteraceae bacterium
TTCTGTACCATGTCGCGGATAGCGCCGGATTCTTCATAATATTCGGCGCGTGAGCCAATGCCCAGGCTTTCGGCAACCAGAATCTGGACGTGGTCAATATATTTCTGATTCCAGAGCGGCTCAAAGATACCGTTGGCAAAACGAAATGCCAGGATGTTTTGCACCGTTTCTTTGCCCATGTAGTGGTCTATACGATAAATCTGATTCTCACGAAAGACTCGTCCAAGTTCGCGATTGAGCTTTTGCGCCGAGGCAAGGTCTCGCCCGAAGGGTTTTTCAATGATGATACGCGCCCACGGCTCGTCGTCACCGTTATGGCTGTCATTATGCTGCCCTGGACGCGCTAAACCCGCACCCCCAAGCTGATGAATCACTTCGGAGTCGAGGGTAGGCGGTGTGGCTAGATAGTAGATGCGGTTGCCCTGTGTCCCGCGCTCCTCATCAATTTGATCGAGCATATCGGCCAGTTTGTGATAGCCATCTCGATCATTGAAGTCGGACTGACAGTAGAATAAACGCTGCGCGAACGCTGCCTGAGCTTTGGCGTCCAGTTTTTCATCTTCCGGCATGTATTTATTGATGGACTCCAACGCCATACCGCGCCATTGCTCGTTATTCATAGGGCGGCGTGCAAAGGCCACAATCGAAAAACCCTGCGGTAGTGGATGGTCATGTGAGAGATGAGCAAGTGTCGGTAACAGCTTGCGTTGTGTCAGGTCGCCGGTGGCACCAAAAATGACAACAACGCAAGGATCTGGTTGTTGCCCATCTTGCCAGATCGTATGTTGTTTCAATATTTGCTTTGGTTCTGGATGCACATCATGTGGCATACGTGTTCTCCTTTACGAAAAAATAGTCTCTATAAAGTATAGTCTATTTGCCGTTCTTTCGTTTCATCGGAAGAATATCCTGGCACGAGTACCGCCAAAAGTCCGCTTACCTCTCTTGCGGTCATCCCATGACGGTAATTACTTGCCCCTTTTCCTCTGGCTATCAATTCAACGATAGCCTACAATACGAGGTAAGATTTAGACAGAAGCAACCTTTGTTGTTACCGTGCTATTATAAGGTGACATAAGAGAAAGAACAAGATGGAAAAGTACGATTTGACAATTATCGGCGGCGGCTCCGGTGGGTTGACTGCTGCTCGCGTTGCCGCATCGCTTGGGGCGAACGTGTTACTTGTTGATAAAGAGCGTCTCGGCGGCGATTGTCTCAATTATGGCTGTGTGCCGAGTAAAAGTCTCATTCACGTGGCGCATATTGTGCAGGAAGCAAAACAGGCCGCGAAGTTCGGAATGGTACTCGCCGACCCCGGCATTGATATGGCGAAGGTCTCCAACTATGTGCAAGGAGTCATCGGGCGTGTCGGGCAAAATGAAAAAGCTTATACAGAGGGCGTCATCGTCAAATTTGGTCACGTATCGTTTAAATCAACTACAGAACTCCTACTAAATGATGAGATCATTAGCAGCCGCGCTACGCTAGTTGCGACTGGTTCGCATCCCGCTATTCCAGCAGTGGAAGGTCTGACGGAAGTAGGGTTTCTGACGAATGAAGATGTTTTTGACCTGCTACATCTGCCGACTTCCATGATCGTTGTTGGCGGCGGACCAGTTGGCATCGAATTGGGCCAGGCATTTGAGCGTCTGGGCGCGAAAGTCACCATTATTCAGGGGCCGGAGCGTATTTTGTCAAAAGAAGACCCCGAAGTATCCTCCACTGTTGCCGACATATTAATTTCTGAAGGTATCACTATTGTTACAAACGCCCGTTTTGTTAAGGCTAACCGCAAGGGTGACAAAAAAGTTGTTGTCGCGAAAATGGACAACAGGCTCGTCTCTTTTGAAGCTGACGAGATCGTCCTTGCGTTGGGACGGCAACCAAACGTGGAAGGACTCAATCTGGAGGCGGCTGGCATTCAATACGATCACAAAGGCATCAAGGTAAACAAATACCTGCAAACATCAACGCCTCATATCTTTGCTATTGGCGATGTGATTGGTGGGTACCTCTTTACCCATGTCGCGGCATATCAGGCGGGTGTCGCGGTACGTAATGCTCTGGTGCCATTTGGCAAAAAGAAGGTGGATTATCGTGTTGTTCCCTGGTGTACATTTACCGACCCGGAAGCAGCGCGTGTGGGCATGACGTCTGCGGAGGCCAGCCGGGCATACAATGGGCAGATACGCACGGTGAAATTCCCCTGGGCCGAGATTGACCGTGCACAGGCGGAAGGTGAGACGACAGGTTTCATCAAATTGGTACTGGCGAGCAGGAAAGATGAAATTGTTGGCGCTCACATGATAGGTGCGCGTGCGGGCGAAATGCTTGGCGAGCTGTCACTGGCAATGCAACATAACCTGACACTGAACGATATCCTGGCAACTATTCATGTCTATCCTACCATGAACACCGGTCTGCAACAGACCGTTTTCGAGGCATTCCTTGAAGGGAAAGCAACCGCGAGAAACCGCAAGGTTGTGCGTACTCTACTGAAATTCCGTCGTTAATCATCAACATAATTTGCGAGAGGGAAGACAATGGTGGCAATTTGAAGCTCAAATTGCCACCATTGTCTTCCCTCTCGCAAACTCACTATTTTTTCGCCTCGGCGGGTTTGGCCTCTTTCTTTTCGTCAGACGCCTTAGCTGTCTTTTGTTGCTCGGCGGCTTTCTTCTTAGCCGCTTTTGCGGCTGCCACGCTGGCATTGGCTCGCATACGAGCAAAAAGTACTGCCAGCAACACACAGAGGGCGACCGGCACAATCAGCGCAAACCACATCGGCGTTGTCAGTTGAATACGCACCAGAGAGAAGAAAATTACCTGGAGCAGTGGTAAGATTAAGAGCAGGAGTGTAGCCATTGAAGCGAGAGCCAGTGTCCATTGATGGCGCAAGCGTTTTTCGAGCGCAAGTTGCTGGGCTTTGGCCTGTTCGCGCATAGCGATCTGCTGCGCTTGCAGTTTTTCCCGATCTGCCGTGATTTTCAGTTGTTCCCGCCTCAGTTCGTGTTCCACCTGCAAGACCTTCCGTTGGGCCTGTTGCATCAGGTAGACGGCCTCAGCAGTATGGCGTTCTTCGACCTCTTTGATATGGAGTTCGACGGTCTTCATGATATCATTTTTGGTGTCAGGTCTCTCGTCGGGGTGAAGTTCAAGCGTCTGTGTCGCCTTAGATACCATGTTTTGTGCTTCTTCCTCAACAGCGGCCTGGAAGGAATGGTACAGTTCCTGGTAGCGACGTTCCAGTTGCAGATGGGCTTCCTGGACTCGATTGCGCTCTTCCATTACCTCGCGCATGTGGCTCTGGTACTGCTCCGTTTCCTGCTTATGGCTGTTGTGGATGGCCTCAATATCACGCTCATATTCCGCCAATTCAGCGCGTAGCCGCCGATTTTCCTCGCGCAGTTGAACAACCTGCCGCAGCGCAAGTTTCCCATTGGAGGTATCCCCGTTGAGAGCGGGTAATAAATCGGTCTGTTTTTGTTGCAACTTACTTTGCCGACGCTCATTCAATAGTTCACGATGGCTACTTGTACGAGAGGGACGTTCGATAGGCCCAGTTGTTTGTTCCATATCATCGGGCGTCAACATTCTTGCTCCTTTGGTCGAATCCATGCAAAATCCGCACGGTATTTCCGGCAAATAGGGTATTCTTCTCTCCTATTTGTTATTATGCATAAGTAAATCCAAAGATGCAAGGGTTTGACCGGGCAATATGCTATTTTTTAGCCTTCCGAGCTTGAAAGTCGTTCCTGCAGATGAGCTGCGACAAATGTCCGCAGTTTTGACGTATAGCATTCGGGGTCGTAGCCATACGCTCCGCAGTGGGCAGGATGCTCGACAAAGTAGGTATCCAGGTGAATACCGTTGCGTTCTGCCGCAGCGACGATTTGATGGGCCTGTTCGATAGGTATAAGCTGGTCACCCGACGCATGAATCAACAAAATTGGGATATGTCGCGGTTGCTGAGCAGCCTTTGCCAGCTTTTTCAGGCGTTTGAAGCTTCTGACGGGGTGAGCAATAAAGGGATGCCCAAAACGCAACCGGAAGACTACATTGCACATTCTAACAACAGCCCACGATACAATGGGGAAAACAGTGCGTATCCATTGAAAGAATGGTTTCCACGACGCGGTTCCCTCCGCGAAACGATAGTTGATAATGTGCTGCACGACATCGCCTGTACTGGCATACGGGCTATCAGCGATGATCGCGGCAACAGCGGGATGGGAAGGAGCGAGTAGTGCGACCGCGGCCCCCATAGAGAAACCATGCAGAATGATTTGATTGGGCAGCGTCTCAGGCTGTATTATCGCCGCAGTGATGGCCGCTTCCAGGTCGAGTACTTCAATATAGCCGCCACTCGTAATCACGCTATCGCTCTCTCCGTGTCCGCGAAAATCAAACGAAAGCACATTATAGCCCGATTGGTACTCCAGCGCCGCGACGGGCCGCAGATGCGCTCGCGGCACACGGTAGCCGTGGCAAACAATCACAGTGGGGGCTGGACGGGGTTGCGCCCAGAATTCGCCGCCCAGCAACTTGCCGTCGCGAGTTTGTATCAGGAGCGGGCGCTGAAAGTTCCGTGGTGGTTCAGGTTGTGTGGGGGGCATATCCCAGGTGAAATCTTCTTCGCTCAGAATAGTGTGGGGATGTGAGAACTCTTCAACAAGCCGACTGGCGATCATGACGACGCTACTGGTGGCGGCAAGACCAATTAAACTTACACTGGTCGCAAGACCAATCGTCCATCTATGTCTTTCCAACATAACTGGCTTCTTTCATAGCATATGTAGCATATGGAAATTGAACTATTCAAGGTACTTTGAACTCTTACTATTAAGTACGCTAGCTGGCGTAAAAAAGTCTCATGAAAAAGGGATAGATAGCATACTGCAAGGATTAGCGTGCCGCGCCAACCCTTGCAGTATGCTATCTATCCCTGTAAGCTCTTACTTTTTGCCGCCAAATATGAGTTTTAATGCACCCCTGAACAATGGGATGCGCGACTTTTTGTAGGGGAACCACCACAGTTCTTTTTTCATAGGTAGATGGATGCGTTCACCCATGATGTGGCGAACCTGGCAAAATTCTTTCAATCCAATATCGCCGCCATGAATACGCCCAATCCCCGATTGCTTGACGCCGCCCCAGGGAGTTTCCGGCGCGGAATATGATGCAATTACATCGTTAATCATCACTGTACCGGCCTCGATACGCCGTGCCAGGCGGTCGGCATGCTCGCTATCCTTGCTGAACACGTAAGCGTCCAATCCGAAGATGCTCGCATTGGCGAGGCGGATTGCTTCCTCGTCGTCCTCAACCACCATAATGGGTAGCAGCGGGCCAAAGGTTTCTTCGCGCATCACTTCCATCTCATGATTCACGGAAGTCAGGATGGTTGGCTCATAGAATGGCCCTTTCAGATGCGCGGGACGTTGCCCTCCGGTCAGCACAGTCGCGCCCTTTTCGAGAGCATCCTGAACCTGTCGCTCAGAAATTTGTACCTGTCGTTCGGAAACCATCGAGCCGATATCAACATCTTCACCCTCTGCCGCTAACCCAATACGCAGTTTTTTCGTCAATTCAGTGGTACGGGCAATGAAGCTATCTGCTATCTTTTGATGGACGTAGACGCGCTCGACCGATGCACAAACCTGACCGCAGTTGGCGAACGCACCCCATACAGCAGCCTGTGCCGCCCGTTCAATGTCGGCATCTTCGCACACGATCATAGGGTCTTTGCCGCCTAACTCAAAGACGACCGGAGTCAGATTTTCCGCAGCTGCACTCATAATGCGCCGGGCCGTTGGGCCACCGCCAGTAAAACAGATTTTATCAACGCCGCTTTTCACGAGTGCTGCGCCCGTTTTTCCATCGCCATGTACGACCTGGAAGACATGTTCCGGCAGATGCACGCTCTCAAACATATCCGCGATGATTTGTCCGCACATCGGTGCTAGCTCTGACGGCTTGAGAACGACCGTATTACCAGCCATCAGTGCCGTGACAACTTCTGAAAGCGCCAGCACGAACGGGAAGTTCCACGGTGAAATAATGCCAATCACGCCAAGCGGCGCGTAATGAATGTAGCTTTTACGATGTTTCAACAGGTGGAGCGGCACTGCCTGGTCGGCCAGCATCTTTTCGGCGTG
>DATGJV010000773.1:0-3198 GCA_035295005.1 Ktedonobacteraceae bacterium
CACTATTGAAGTGGGTGCGCACATTGGAGAGCGTATTCGCGTCGCGGGCTGGCTACATTCGTTGCGGCGCATGGGCGGCGTGACTTTTCTCGTTGTGCGCGACGGCTGGGGTATGATCCAGGCCGTGACCGAGAGCGAGGCTGAACTGGGCGCACTGGCAACGGGCGCGGTCGGCGTTGAAAGCGTCATCGCCATTGAAGGACTGGTTGTGAGCGAGCAACAGGCACCAGGTGGATTTGAACTGCACAACTTGCAGATTGAAGTAATAACGCCGGTAATAGAGCCACCGCCAGTTGCGCTCAACAAGCGTAAGATAACGGCAAACATCGGCACGTTGCTCGACCACGCGGCAGTCACGAACCGCCATCCTGCCCGGCGTGCCATCTTTCGTCTCGCGGCTGGTATCACCACCGGTTTTCGCGGCGCACTGTTGAGCAGGGGCTTTACCGAAATTTACACGCCAAAAATAGTGGCTTCGGCGACGGAGAGCGGGGCGAACGTTTTCAAGCTGGGCTACTTTGAGCGTACAGCGTATCTCGCGCAAAGCCCACAGTTTTACAAACAAATGATGGTGGGTGTCTTCGAGCGCGTCTTCGAGATAGGGCCGGTCTTTCGCGCCGAACCACACGACACCACGCGCCATATCAATGAGTACGTCAGTCTCGACGCCGAATTTGGCTTCATCGAGGACCATTTCACGGTGATGGCGATGGTGCGCGATGTAATCGAAGGGATGGTTACTCCACTCACCGAACATTACGGTGCGGAACTGGCATTGTTGAATGTACGATTGCCGGAGGTACCACCAGAGATTCCGCACATCTTCTTCCCAGATGCGCAGGAACTCATTTTCCAGCGTCATGGCGTAGATGTGCGCGGCGAGCCAGACCTGTCGCCGCAAGACGAACGCTGGCTTTGTGAATGGGCATTGGAGCAATACGGCAGCGAGTTCCTGTTTGTGACGGGCTATCCCATGCGCAAGCGTCCGTTTTACACGTACCCGGACCCGCAGCGACCAGAGTACTCCAACTCCTTCGACCTGCTCTTCCGTGGCATGGAAATTGTCACCGGCGGTCAGCGTCTGCATCGCTACGAAGACTACCTTGCCGCGCTAGAGAAGGCCAACCTGCCCCTTGAGCCGTTCAAGGAGTACATAGAGGCATTTCGCTACGGCATGCCTCCAGAAGGTGGTTTCGCCATCGGCCTCGAACGTGTGCTGATGCAGTTGACCGGTATTGCCAACGTCAAATTGACAACGTTGTTTCCACGGGATATCAACCGGCTGGTACCGTGATTTCTGTGCATCGCAATCGGGGATGACAGACGCCCATGAGAGCGTCTGTCATCCCCGATTGCGATTCTCTTCTTCCTATCTTCCTACCGAATTGCAACTTTTTCTCGTGCAACATGCGGTATGGTTTCTTCACGTCGAGAGCGGGGTGGTGGACCGGCTGCGCCGCCATCCTTACGGATACGCCAGAAATGGACAGCCATCAGCACCGCGCCAAGCAGGGGTACCAGAAGCACATGGAATACGTAGAAGCGTACCAGCGTTGACTGGCTGACCGCGCCTCCGCCGACGAGAATATTGTAAGCAGGATTACCGACCACAGGGATGTATGGCACCAGGTTACTGCCCACCGTGATAGCCCAGATGGCGATCTGGTCCCAGGGCAGCAGATAGCCGGTGAAGCTCAAGAACAGCGTGATAAAGAAGAGCGCCACGCCAATAACCCAGTTGAACTCTCTGGGAGGCTTGTACGCACCGTGATAGAAGACACGAATCATGTGCAAGGTGACAGAGACCACCATCAGGTGGGCTGCCCAGCGGTGCATATTGCGTACCAGATGTCCGAACGAAATCGCGGCACTCAACTGATTAATGTTCATATACGCCGTCGCCGTATCGGGAACATAGTAGAACATCAGGAACACGCCCGTAATGGTCAGCAGCAGAAACAGGAAGAAGGAGATACCACCCATACACCAGGTATAGGTAATTTTCATGGCCTGACGACTCACCTTCACCGGGTGAATGTGCAAAAACACATTTCCCATCATCACCAGAGACTGGTTGAGAGGAGTATCGGGGTAACCATGACGAAAAATGGAACGCCAGACTTGACTTTCGACGGTCTTTTGCGTCAAAGTGTCAAGCAGGCTTTTCTTTGGAACAGGACTCATCGGACTTACCTCCTCGTAGGCAATAAGTCTTATCGGGTCGCATTACCAGAACTGAGCAAAAGTATCCATTGGGAATGTAGGGCGCGGGACGGGGGAAAGCATCAGGTAAACGCCTGAATGAGTGTGAGGAAATACATGAATTCCTGCTCAGGTATTTCCCCCTCAATTTCAGGTGATTACCTGAGATTCATGAAAATACCTGAGCAGGAAGTTGCGGACAATGTGAATAATCGTAATTCGGGTTGCCATAGAGTGTTGTACCATATTGTCTTTTGCAAATTGTGCATGTATACTCGTGAAAGAAATGTCACAACGGAAGAGAAATGAAGGGTAGTAGCCAGGGTACCCGCAAGGGGATACCCTGGCTACCAACAACAAGGAACCTATGGAAACACTATCACCATATATTGCATTGTCTGACGAAGTGCGGACAGCATTGCACGAGCGGCGAGCGGTGGTTGCGCTCGAATCAACGGTTATCGCACACGGCTTGCCCTATCCCGCGAATATTGAGGTAGCGCAGACGATGGAGGCGACTATACGTGCCGAAGGGGTCGTACCCGCGACTATCGGCATCCATGATGGCAAAATTCAAGTCGGGCTTACATTGGATGAGGTTACACGGCTTGGAACAGCAAAGGATGTGCGTAAGGTGAGCCGCCGCGACCTCGCGGCGACTCTGGCGATGGGCCAGTTGGGAGCAACGACGGTGGCGGGAACGATGCTCTGTGCCAGCATGGCCGGGATACAGTTTTTTGCCACGGGCGGTATCGGCGGCGTGCATCGAGGGGCCGGGACGAGCATGGATATATCCGCCGATTTGACGGAATTGAGCCGCACGCCGGTGCTGGTCGTCTGCGCCGGGGCGAAGTCCATTCTCGATCTTGACCTGACGCTTGAATATCTGGAGACGCAGGGCGTGCCAGTTATTGGCTGGAAACAGACGACCTACCAGCCTTTTACGTGCGCCATAGTGGACGCCGCCTACCGCAACGAGTGGATGATGTTGACATC
>DATGJV010000774.1:0-3394 GCA_035295005.1 Ktedonobacteraceae bacterium
TCGGGAACCCTTCCAGCGCCTTGCCATCCACTATCACCCCTATACTGGCACCGTTGCGCGTGATGATGCCGTTTTGCTCGTTCACCTGCGCTCCTTCCAGATTGGAGAGTTTTATCGCCTGTTCATTTAAGGAATAGACAGGTACTTTGTCTTCTGGAATTGCGAATGCGCCATATTTTTGCATATACTCAAGAGGCGTAAGCTGCTCCTTTGCCGCCGCTTCGGGCAAACCGGGAACGCTGTTTTCAAAAATCCAGCGATAATATTCTTCAATTGAGAGTTTTTCGCCGGGACGAAAGGGGGACTCGAAGTACTTGCGAATGCCGAGGCTGCCATCGGGATCAATGCGCCATGAGAGTTCAATCCAGAACTCATCTTCCTCCCAGACCTCGCCAGGGTTGGCCTGATAGGTGTATTGCACAGGCTCCCCATGCCGTTCTTTGTAGACGCGCAGCACTGGTTGACGATAGCCAATCCAGCGGCCCGCGTGCGTCTCCTGGCTCATCAGGTCATGTCGTTCACTGCCAACGCCCATGGGCAAGACATAATCGGCATACCACGCCGTTTCGTTCCAGATCGGTGTCAGTGCGGCGTGCAGCTCTATTTGCTGCTCATTCGTCAACGCCTCAATCCATGCGGTGCCATCGGGGTTTGTCCAGACGGGATTGTAGACGCGAGTGAAGTAAGCGGCAACTTTGCCACGTCCCTCGCGTAAGAAGTAGGGCAACAGTATGCTCATCTCGTAGTTTGCCAGTGGATATTCTGGCGGGTAAAGTAATTCATTCCATACCTCTGCTGGCCCTGGTTTGAGAAAAGGCTGAGGGACAAACTTATTCCAGCTATTGGGTGCGGTTCCTCCCTGCGTGCCAATACTGCCGGTCAGCACCGAGAGAAACCAGAGCGCACGCGCAACCTGCCAGCCACCAAGATTACCCGCACTGGCCGCTCGCCATGTATGCGCGGCGAAAGCTGTTCCCGCGTGTCCAATCTGGCGAGCAATATCCACAATGACTTCCTCTGTCAACCCGCTCTCCTGCGCGGCGAAGGCCGGTGTGAATGTAGCGTAAAGGTCTATCAGCAGTTCGATAAAGCGGTCAAAGGTCTGTGGTTCATCTGGGTGTTCAGCCGCCATATATTCTTGCCAGTTAACCCAGTGTTGCATATATTCGCGGTTATACAGGTTCTCGCTCAGGATGATACGAGCCATTGCCAGCAGTACCGCAGCCTCCGAACCGGGCCAGGTTGGCAACCAGTAATCGGCCATACTGGCAGTATTCGAGAGACGTGGGTCCATGACCGCCAGTTTCGCCCCTTTCATTTTGCCCTCGATGATGCGCTGCGCCTGTGGATTGAAATAGTGACCTGTCTCCAGATGTGAACTGATGAGCAGAATAAACCGTGCATTGGCGTAGTCAGGTGATGGACGATCTATGCCACACCAGATATGGTAGCCAAAGCGTGCCGCCGACGAACACACGTTGGTATGGCTGTTGTGTCCATCAACACCCCACGCACCCAGTACGCGCTCCATATAGCCATCGTGGCCCGGTCGCCCGACATGATACATCACCTCGTCGCGGCGGTCTTCGATAATGGCGGCGCGAATCTTGCTGCCGAACGTATCCAGCACCTCATCCCATGTTGTACGCTCCCACTTGCCCTCGCCGCGCTTTCCAGCGCGTTTCAACGGATACAGAATACGTTCGGGGTCATGCACCTGATTGATGGTAGCTGGTCCCTTCGCGCAGTTGCGCCCGCGACTGCCTGGGTGATATGGGTTGCCCTCGAATTTTTGCACGCGCCCAGTCTCTTTGTCTATATATGCCAGCAGACCACAGGCGGCCTCGCAGTTGAAACAAATCGTGGGAATAATCTCATAGTGCCGTTCAACCTTGCGCGGCCACGCCTTCGCATCATATTCCATCCAATTGTGCCATGTATCCGGCGGCGGACACGATGCCAGGTCACGTACCGTCATCTGCTCTCCGCCCGGCGCGATATGTTGCCGCAATGGTATCTCGGTCATAGTTGTTCTCCTGATATATTTAACTGAGCGGCACAATCTGGCCCGCGACGACGAAACAATGTTCATAGACAAACAGCCCTGCCAGCGCAAGAATACCGGCGATGCCGAGCAGAGCAGGTTGAGCGGCAGGTATAAAGAGTGCGATAATGAGCAATAGCAATGGCAATAGCGAACCAACTGCGAAAAATGGTCCCCAGAACGTGTCTTTCAGACCTCCATGGGTCATAAAATGCGCGGCTGTGGCGACATGGCTATTGCTGTGCGCACCAGATACCTCGACCATGACCAGCAAGACATGCAGTGCGACCGCGATCAGCAGGACGACAGTAAAGAAGGCGCTGAGCATGCTGCCAGCGTTGAGCGCCCAGGCGAGCAAGCCTAAAGAGGCTGCACCCGCCAGTGTTGCTTGCACCAGCAAAATCGGCAACATTAAGGGACTTTGCCAGAAATCGCGGCCCTCGGCCTGTCCAAAGAGGAAGGCGCTATAGCCAGCCGCAGCAGCTCCGAAAAACGCAGCAGGAATTAGCAGCCAGCGCACAACATCTGAGAGACCTATCAGTGCGGCGACGAACCACACTGCTTGAATCAATCCAAAGATACCCAGGATATAGCCGCCCCAGACGAGCCAGGAGGTGGGATTGGTTTTTGTCACCAGAAAGATGGCACGGTCAGGTCGCTTCAAATCAGCAATCAGTAGTACCAGTGTAATGGCGATGAGGAGGCCGCCAATTACGGGTGCGCCGATACCGAGCAAGGCGTTCATCGTGCCATTGATCGGACTGCTCAGCCCATAGAGGGCAAGGGCCAGCGCGGCAACCATCATGACGCCTGCACCAATGGACTTGGTAGCGAGATAGGCCGATACTTTGCTGCCCCACGGTGCGCTATTTTTCGGTGTATCATAGACGATATGAGCAGATGTCGAATCACGCTCTGCTTGCAAGGGCTGATACGGTTTGAGCAGGTTGATAGTTGTGGGTCCACGTAACGATGTACCACCTTCAATCGCGCCCTCTTCATCGTGGTGCGGCTTGAGGATGGTACTCCACATGGTCATGTTTGGTAGTTCTTCTACAGCGACTTCGGGGTTGATGGCGGCTTCTTCGGCACCCACATAATAAACATTGGGACCTGTTCCCTGCTCCGGCTTGCGCACGCGCACAGGCTCACATGCAATAATCCGGGCAATCTCGCTTTCAGGATTGTGCATGTCTCCAGCGATGATAGCGCGTTCCGGGCAGACGACCACGCAAGCCGGTTCCATGCCAACCTCTGTACGATGTGCGCAATAGTTGCATTTGGCGGCGGTATGGCTGTTCGGATCAATGTACAGTGCATCATAGGGACAAGCTTGCATGCACGATTTGC
>DATGJV010000775.1:0-10306 GCA_035295005.1 Ktedonobacteraceae bacterium
ACCAGCAAACGGGCAATCAATGGACGTGCCAGGGCCGTCGCCAGCGGATATTGCCCTTCGTAAATGGCACCAGCTTGCAGTGCGGGCCATACAAAGTAGTTAACGAAATCGGCACGCGCATCCACAATCATCGCTTTCACCGCGCCAATCTGTTCGGCTCGCGCCGCGATAGCCGGTAAGTTGCGTTCATTTCCCACATCTATCGTGACGGTAATCACGTCCAGGTCATAATGTTCTTTTATCCAACGGATGGCGACCGACGTATCAAGACCACCCGAATATGCAAGGACTACTGTTGCCATGTGTGTTACTCCTTTTTCCATACCGCCCTACGCGATTAACATCTCTATCGCCTTCGTAAATGCCTGTTCGCGAACTTCCCACGATTCTTCCACCTGTTCAAGGGAATGATGTGTCTGAGCAAGGCCGAGATTGCCCGCGCCTCCGAGATGGCTACGTGCTGCCAGGCGCTGCAATAATTGCTCCTGACTCTCGACGGGCAGCGACTGCTGACGATCCAGTTGCGCTGTGACTTCGGCTCCAACGATGCGGTAGGCATCGCGGAAAGGCAAGTTGGCGGTGGTCGTCAGTTCGTAAGCACGGTCGGCGGCGAAAAGTTCAAAGGTACATGCGGCAAGAAGGCGTTCAGTATTGACGCCGATAGCGCCCACTACTAACGTGCAGATGTCCAGGCTGTCCTGCACAAGGTCAAGTGCCTCCATGAATGGGCGCTTGGTCTCCTGATAATCCATGTTGTAGCCGGAAGGCAGACCGGTAACAATACCCAGTATCTGTTGCTGCAAAGCAAGCATTGTTTGCGTGCGAGCGCGTACCAGTTCCATGACACCGAGATTGCGCTTCTGTGGCATAATGCTGCTACCTGTGCAAAGCTCTTGCGGAATCTGGAAAAACCCATACTCGACCGTTGAGAAGAGCAGGATATCTTGCGCCAATTTGCTCAAATCCAGCATGATTTGCGTCAACGCCTGTACAATCGCTGCCTCAACCTTGCCGCGACTGTTCTGTACATAAATGACGTTGCTCTGCACACGCGAAAAACCAAGCAGATCGGCGGTATATTGACGATCAATGGCTATAGGAACACCATAGCCGGCGGCGGAACCGAGCGGCGACTGGTCATTGAGGATATAAGCCGTCGCCAGCAGCTGCTCATCGTCCAGCAGGGACTCGGCAAAGGCGGCGGCCCACAGACCTACTGACGAGAGCATAGCACGCTGCATATGCGTATAGCCCGGCATGGGAACATCGGCATGAGTACCGGCGAATTCCAGTAGAACTGCGCAGAGTTGACAGAGTTTGTCGGCAACGTTGTGCAATTGCTCTTTACCGTAGAGTAGCAGGTCTACCAGTACCTGATCGTTACGCGAACGCGCCATGTGAATTTTCTTGCCCGCGACGCCAGCCGTGGCGGCAAGATAGTTTTCGACACTTGTATGCACATCTTCGTCAGAAGGTGCGATGGAAAATTCGTGCGTCTGTTCCAGCGCCAGAATAGTACACAGCGCATCTTTCAGCGCCGCGTACTCAGCCTCTGTTAGAACGCCGATATGCGCAAGCATTGCGACATGCGCCAGCGATCCCCACACGTCGTGGCGAATCAGGCGCGTATCGAGGACGCTATTTTGCGCACCCTCGAACCGCTCTACCTGCTCATTAAGGCTATAGCTTTTTTGCCAGAGCTTCGGCATTAGTGCATTCCTTCTTGCGCGATACCCGCAATGGTGTTGCGCCGCGCAATCAACTCATATGGCAATCCGCGAATATGTGCCGCGGGTGCGCATTCCTTCTGATTAAAACTGGCGCTATTGATCGAGCGCACATCAGGGAAGAAAAGCCCGCTTGTTGACGAGCGCGAAACGATCTCGACAGTACCCTTATACAGGTCAACGACGTATTCACCATTCACCGCCTTCTGTGTGCTGGCAATGAAAGCGTCAATCGCATCTTTCAACGGGTGGAACCATTCGCCGTGGTAGACCATTTTTGCCCATTGCGCGTCAAGCTGCCGTTTCAACTGGATTTCCTCTTTGGTGAGGCAGAATTGCTCAAGGTCGCGATGCACTTTGAGCAGGATAGTAGCTGCCGGAGCCTCGTAAATTTCGCGAGATTTCAGCCCCATGATGCCATCTTCAAACAGGTCAATCTTGCCAATGCCGTTAGCCCCGCCCAGAACGTTCAATTGCTCGATAATCGTGTCAAGCGGCAATTGCTCGCCATTCAAGGCAATGGGCAGACCATTTTGCCATGTCAGAGTAATAGTGGTGGCTGTATCGGGTGATTTCTGCGGAGGCGTGAGCCAGAGCCAGATAGAATCGGGCAGTTTCGTGTCCAGGCCAATGCCACCACTGGCAATTGAACGGCACCACATGGTCTTGTCGTCGCCACCAGCAATTACTTCCTCAACCGGCACGCCGTAATGTTCCATCAACAATTGCTCTTCGCCACGTGTCAGGTCAAAGTCACGCACCGGCACAAAAATTGAGAGGCCGGGCGCGAAGAGGCTAAACACGTTGTGCATGCGGTACTGGTCGTTGCCCTTACCGCTTGAACCCTCCATCAGCGCATCGCAGCCCAGTTCCAAAGCCTTCTGCGCGACACGGGAAGCAATCAACTGGCGCGTCATAGAGGTGGAAACGGGATAGCCATTGTAGTCGGAATTTGCCTGGATGGCCTTCGTGAGCCACTGGTCGGTAAACTCCTGTTTCACATCAATTACGATGGGGGTGATGCCCAACTGCTGCGCCCGTGTGATACTCTGCTCGATCTCTTCTTCGCCTTGCCCCACATCCACGCTAATAGCCACAAGTTCGCTGGCATGATACTTTAACTGGGAGAGTTTGACGCAAAGCGTTGAATCGAGACCGCCTGAGTAAGCCAGGGCAATCTTTTTCCCCTGGGGAACGTCCACCGAGGCAATTTTTTGCAATGCTAGTTCGAGCGCACTACTGGTGACGACTGTCGTTTGTGTTCCGTGTGTCATGTCGAATACTCCTTCAACGAGTTGAACTATGGAAGGAGCAGGGCATTAAAAAACCCCCGCCCCTTCCTTGACATTGAAGAAGGGACGAGAGTGTATGTTTTTCCTGATTGGCCTGTTGGCCCATACACACCCGTGGTGCCACCCTGATTGTCTTTCGTATTTCCCCGGCGTATCGCCTGACTTTGGCGACCCCCAAACTACCACGGTGTAGCGAGAGTGGAAAGACCACTTTTACCGGTTATTGCGCTGCATGGGAACCACCCACCTGTTCCTACTTGCCTTTATACGTTCTGCACGTACACGAGACTTTCTTCGGTCAGCCGCTCACGAGGGCGTTCTGAGGAGATGTAGCCATTCCGACCTCCCACTCTCTATCGGATCGCTGTCGGTCATCTATCTCATACTCTGTTCGTTCAACGCGGGTCAGCCTGTATGAATTTGTCTGATATTAAGCATACCAGCATACTATGAGAAAGTCAACCCGATTTTTCATGCTAGCTGAAATTGATTCGATACCAGAAGAACTCGACATTGCTGCGCTCGTCGAGGTGGGTGCGCTCAAGCGAACCCCTACAGCGGGGCGGCGCTGGTCAACCCCGCACCCGCAGGTGCTACTGACCCTGCGCCCGCAGGCGCGTAGGGGCCCGCTTCAGCACGCCCAGGGCACGAGCGAAGCTATGTGCCAGTCCGCTTTCCCAGATTATTTCTTTGCATATGCATTATCCCTCTCAGGTACGCGGACGCGATACATCGGTACCTGCCGCAGAGGCGTTTCAATGCAAAGAAACATCTAGAGCGAGCGTCAGACAGCGCACGCCTCCACCGGCTTTCAGAAACTCGGTGATGGGCGATTCGCAGACCTCGTATCCCCATTGATTGAGGATATGTCCAACGCGCAAGGGACAATGCGGCATGATGACAACATTATTTACGACGATGGAATTGGCGCAAAATGTCAGGGCCTCATCTAATTCCAACAATAGCGGTTCAGGCACAAGCTGCTGAATCATCCTGAAACTTTCGGGGTGCCAGGCGTCAGGGGCAATAATGGCATGACGGCTGTCGAGCGGGCAAAAGCTGAGATCGAGATGGTAGAAGCGCGGGTCTATCAAATGCGCAGCATATACTTCCACACCGAGCGCCTTGCCTAACTCAGCGTGAGCAGCAAGATCGGTGCGGAAACCGTAACCGGCAAGCAATCCATTTCCAAGTTTGAACACGTCGCCACAGCCCTCGAAGGCAACCCCTGGCGCGAGCGGTAAGTCAATCACTTCGTAGCCTCGTGCCTGGAACCATGCCGCATCGTAGGCCGATTCAGGCTGGCGCTCTGGATATTTGAAACGACTGACCACAAAGCGGTCGCCATCAACAGTTCCGGCATTGGCGGCAAACACAAGATCGGGAACGGATTCCTCCGACTCCATCGTCTCAACCTTGCCACCCGCTTGCTGAATATTGGCGACGAGATTACGCCATTGCTCGTAAGCTTTCTCTTTATTCGCCTGAATGTCACGGTGCATCCACGGATTGATTTCATATAAAACGCCAAAATAATCCGGCGGACACATCAAGTACGAACGTCCCCACGTGAGTGGCTGCGCTTCAGCTACAGTACCCGCATTGCTCATTATTTCAGACTGGCCTAAACTATCCACCTGATTGCTCCTTTTCATCGCTCATCTATCACACCTATATAGCAGTGCGACGTACATACCTGAAATGCGTAACACGGCATAGCTCACGTGCGAAATGAGCCATGCCGTGTTACCGAATTTTTTACAGACATGTTGCTCTCAGGTGCCGATAGCATAGAGGTGTCCATCCATGTTGCCGAT
Organism: Ktedonobacteraceae bacterium; assembly: GCA_035295005.1. Classification (GTDB taxonomy): domain Bacteria; phylum Chloroflexota; class Ktedonobacteria; order Ktedonobacterales; family Ktedonobacteraceae; genus DATGJV01. The sequence goes on from DATGJV010000775.1 coordinate 4,837, forward strand.
ATAGATCACCCCTCCGGCAATGGATGCTCCACCATAGAAGGCTGAACCACCGTTGCTATCCTTGAAGCTATAGAGTATCTGACCTGTAGTGGCCGCAAGCACTTTGATGTAGCCGCCCTCGCCGACGACCAGCACGCCGGGAACCACGGCAACAGATGCAAGTACTGGCCCATCCGTGAAGCAGTACTGCCAGAGAAAGTTGCCGTTATCCGGGTTGATGGCGTTCAGACTACCCTGACACTTCTTGCCTCCAATAGTAATATGACCACCTGCGGCATAAAGCGTGGTATCATCCCAGCCCGCCGGAGAAATACTGCCCTGGCCGCACTGGGGGCAATTACCACCGACGGATATCTTATCCTGCCAGAGCGGCCCGTTGTCGAGGGCGTCGCGCTGAAAGGCATAGAAGATGCCATTTTTGTTGGCAACCCCCACCATAGGCTTCCCGCCACTGTCTGCGAACAGCGTTGGTGTACTCATGAAATCGCTATCGGAAATTTGTTGCGAGGCTGGAACTTTCCAGTACCCTACAACGGACAGGTCGGAAGCGTTAAGTTCGACAATCGCCGGGGCATAGTGTTCAGAGCTACCGCAAGGACCAGGATTGCCCGTTGCGAAATAGAGCGTGCCTACCGTTGCATCAATAGCAACTGTGCTAGAAACGCCGCCGCCAGTACAGCCGGAAGGAACAACATTGAAGATATGCGTGATCGTCCCGGTTACAGCATCAAGTTGCACCATCTGCCCCTGCACGATGGGACAATCTCCAAAGGAAGTGACCCCTTCATACACGCTGCCATTAAAGACTGCCGGTGAACTCCAGAGAAAATGGGACGGGGAAGAACCCAGCCGTGTACCCCAGAGGATGGTGCCTGTAGCAGCATCCAGCGCGTAGAACTTCGCATTGCCTCCCCCGACAAACACCATTGATTTTCCGTTAATGGTCGCCACTGTGGCTGTGCTGGAGACACCGGCATGAGTGGGATAACAGTGGCTTCTGTTATCGGTCGTCGTCCCCAACGCGGTCGCCCAGAGAGAGTTACTCTTGAGGTCGGTTGCATGTTCCAAACCATCATTCCAGGAACCCCAGTAAATCACGTTGTTGGCTACTACTGGCTGTGCCGAGATCGCGCCAGCCGTCGTATGCGTCCAATGCAATTTCAGATGGGAAGCTGACGACGGATTAATGGTGGTATCGGCCCTGTTGAAACCACTGCGTGAGAGGGAAAACTGGTACGTGGGCCAATTCCCCGAATCAGCACCTACCGCTGAACTCCCTGCTCCCAACCCAGGTACGCCAATGAGGAGCGTGAGGATGCTCGCAATGGCGAAAATCCATCTCAGCGTTGATCTGCCTCTGGATGTGCATTGCATAATCCTTGTTCCCCCCTATTATTCACTTCTGTACTGAGTATTACAATGAACAATAATCAGAGGTCCCGGATGAAGTGTGGGGCTTATATCTAAGCTCCACAGGATGATATACACTTTTATTTTCGCCGTTATCACCGTTTTTACACTTTTATTGTATCGGATGTTCAACGACCTGTCAAGAAAAAAGATGCGGTTTTCAATAATCCTGGTCGCAGACCTTTTGCTCTCAGGTACCGATAGCATAAAGGTTTCCATCCATATTGCCAATATAGATCACACCGTGAACAATACAAGCTCCACCGTAGAACATGGAGTCTTTATTACTATCCTTGAAGCGGTACAGAGTGGTACCTGAACTAGCGGCAAGCACTACAACGTAGGGACCCTGGCCAACAACCAGTACCCCCGGAACTCCGGCAACGGGCGCGAGGACTGGCCCATCCGTGAAACAACGCTGCCAGAGATAATCGCCATTATCTGGATTAATGGCACGCAGACTGCCCTGACAATGCTTATCTCTAATAGTAGTTTTGCCGCCAGCCACATAGAGCGTGTTGCCATACCATCCAGCAGGAGCAATGCTGCCATCGCCGCACTGAGGACAATCACCTCCAACAGCTATCTGATCTTTCCACACCGGCCCATTACTTAGAGCGTTACGGCGGAAAGCATAGAAGATACCATTCTTGTTGGCAACGCCCACCATGTGCTTCCCGTCTTTACCGGTGAATAGCGTCGGTGTACTGATGAAATCGCTATCGGAACTCTGTCGCGAAACTGGAACTTTCCAGGCATCTATCAAGGACAGGTCAGAAGCGTTGAGTTCAACTATTGCCGGTGCGTGATGCTCTGGACTATCACACTCACCAGGATTGCCCGTCGCGAAGTAGAGCGTATCGGCATCTGCATCAATAGTGACTGAGCCAGTAACGCCGCCGCCAGTACATCCTTCGGGAACAGTGCCAAAGACGTGCTTGATCTTCCCGGTGGCTGCATCGAGTTGCACCATCAGTCCCCGCACAAGTGGACAATCTCCAAAGGATGAAACACCTTCGTAGATGCTGCCATCGAAGATGGCGGGCGAACTCCAGAGAAAATGCGATGGGGAAGAACCTAATCGCGTACTCCAGAGAATCTTGCCAGTAGCAGCATTGAGCGCGTAGAACTTCGCATCGCCGCCGCCAACAAAGAGCATAGATTTTCCGTCAATCATTGCCACTGTAGCTGTGCTGGTAACGCCAACATGGGCCGGATAACAGTTGTTATCAGTTGTAGTTCCCAATGCTGTGTCCCAAACAGTATTGTCCCCACGATCGGTTGCGTGTTCCATACCGTCATTCCAGGAACCCCAATATATCATATCGTTTGCGACTATTGGTTGAGCCGAGATTGGCCCGGCTGCCGTATGCTTCCAGTGGAGCGTTAAATGAGTAGCTGACGAAGCATTGAGAGTGGTATCGGCATCATTGAAACCACTGCGGGCGCTGGAATATTGGTATGTGGTCCAATCTCCCCCGGCAGCATAGACCACCCTACTGCCAGACCAGGCATCAGGGATGCCAGCATACAAAGCAAGAACGCTTGCGAAAACGAAGATCCATATCCCCATAGATCTTCCTCTAGATGGGCTTTGCATCATGATCGTTTCCCCCAATTATTCATTTCTATACTACTCTTCACGATACATAATGTTGAAAAGTGTACTCAACAAGAAAAGAAAAATCAGAGGTAAATCTTTTGTGTATCAGAAGTGAGAATGAAGCAGAGCGAAGCCTGTGGGCTTCGCTCTGCTTCATTCTCACTTCTGATACACTGTAGCTGAATATAAACTATAACTTGATCGAGGCCAGCAGGTCAGCACAGGCAAGCGTATCCTCCGAAACTTCCCCGGAATCCTCGATGCACCACCACGCCGATAGCACCGCTTGCGCCAGCCCCCAGTTGCGGATACGCACACGATCCAGCCCCAGCTCTTCGGCTAACTGATCAATGCGCCGCGTTAACAGACGGCGCGATTCAGGCACTTGCAGCAATTCTGGCAAAGCATTGCGCAACAAAGAACCTGTTTCATAGGCCGGTTCCCCTATCAATCCCTTTGGATCAATGGCAAGCCAGGGTTCGCGTCTAGCCTCCAGGATATTATCCTGGTGCAGGTCTCCATGCAGCAATACAGGCGCTGCCATTGAGGCGCTCAGTTCGGCATACAGCGTTTCCGCCTCCTCCAACAACGCCTTCGGAAACGGCCCGCTGCCCCCATTAAAGTGCTGGCGCAATCGTGTAAAGCCCTTGCCCCAGTCAAAAACCGACGCGAAAGGATGCTCTTCTGGCACTGGCCTCCACAGCTGGCGCATGACACTGGCAGCAATCGAGATGGCCCGTTCGTCGTCTTCTACAGTTGACAGTAACGTTCCTGGCTGGAGTCCTTCCAGCAACATCACCTCATCTGCGTCGTTACAGGCCAGTAATTGCACCATACCATGACCATCAAACAACCGGATCGCAGTGCTTTCCTGGAGAAACTCGCCCGTTGGCGAACAAGCCTTCACCACCACTTTCGTGCCATCCGCACGCACAGCAGGGACAACATAGTGAAAAGAGACATTGACGAACGGTGAACCAATCGTAATCGCCCATCGCTCTTCACAGGCAGCGAGAATAGCAGGAAGCCGCTCCAACCAGACGCGCCCCTCATCCTCGTGCAACGCAATCATCTCACGCTTAAAATCTTCGGGAATCACAAACATACTTACATTACTCCATTCAACTGTATCGTTTACGTATCAATACCGCCATCTGCCATTTTCGGGCAATGATGGCTACAAAAAGCAAGGTAGCTGTATAAATTGATACAATTGTAAAGAGGTGGAGCGCGAACAGGAAGAAGTGAGAAGCAACACCATCGTTGATGGAAGACCGCAAACCAATAGAAAAACAACCCGTTTGCTAACTTGCAGACGAGAGCGTTCTCAAGGGTGATTCGAGTTACAACGTGTCAGCGTCAATAGTGGCTAAACAATGCCAACATGGATATTCTCCCTGAATAACGAACATTATCATTGCTCGTTATTCAGTGTAGTACACTATAGTCAGTAACGTCAAGCGGCCCCTACACTTAAACATATAAACTGGAGACATCATACCATGAGCAAACCATTCCCTTTGTTGACACCGGAAGTGGCCGCGTGCGTAGAAGCCTGTAGCATCTCATTCTGGGTCGAGAAGCTTACTGCCTTGCGTTCGCTGCCTGGCAATCCCTATGAGGTTGAGATACGTTCCTTCGGAAATGCCACAGCCTTCGTGACGCGACAGGCAAAAGACAATGGCCTCTTCAATCGCGTGGGCAATATTAGTGTTGATGAAAGCGAACAACTTGACGAGATCATCGCATGGTTTCGCGCTCAAAATGTTCCTTGCCGTTGTGATATCATCCCATCCCATGCGCATCCCACTCTGTTACAGGGCCTTTCAGCAAAGGGATTGTCCCAATCAGCCTTCCATACCGCCATGTATGGCATACCTCATACCGGCAATACTATTCCTCCCAACATCACAATACGTCCGGTTTTACCGGAGGAAAAGGATACGTTTGTCGAATTGTACCTGGACGGTTTCGGTATTCCAAAATCAGTACCCGCGCTTTCCTATCTGGGTGAAAGTATCGGGCTGCTTGTTGGCAGACCATCAATGCACTGTCTTTTCGCTCAACTCGATAAAAGGCTGGCAGCTATGGCAATTCTCTACATTCACGAAGGGGTTGGCTATCTTGCCACGGCAGCAACGTTGCCAAATTTTCGCGGACATGGTTGTCAGAGGGCGTTATTACAGGCACGCCTGGCGATTGCCGCATCCTCCGGTTGCGACCTGGTAAGTGGACAAACGGGCATTACGACAACCAGCCAGCATAATATGGAGAGGGTTGGCTTGCGTATCGCCTACACGAAGGCATTATGGACACAGTATGAATGATGTTTACCCCGTATTCCTCAATCCCGCAGCGATACCATTAATCGTTAACAATACGGCGTAGGTCAGTTGCGACCGTTCGCGTTCTGCATCGCTCGCCAGTTGTGCGGTGGCATCATCGAGTATAAGAGGG
>DATGJV010000776.1:0-8822 GCA_035295005.1 Ktedonobacteraceae bacterium
TGAAATGGAATACACGGCGAAAAAGTGATGCTGTATCGTTGTGGCTGAGGTAGCCGTACCAGAGCCAGAACAGGACAATAAAGAGCGTACTGGCAGCCAGACTGAGCAGGTTTGGGCCTTGTTGGCAGACGGTGAAACCAACGCATGAAGGGGTGTCTGACCCTCTGCCGCCGTAGAAAAGACCATCTACTAATCGTCCTACGGTCGGTATCCAGTTTGCGCTGAGGATAAAGAGCAAGATCAATTGTACGCCGTAAAGGTGAATGCGTTGGAAGACGATAGCAGCACCAGCGTTGGGTTGTGTACGACGGCGCTCCCAATCCAGCCATGCCCATAGAGCGAGCGCAGCAATGGTGAATGCGGCAATACCACTGACATTGCTGAAAGATTCGCCAAGCATGGAAATTGTAGACGAACCGATACCTACCGCGAGTGGCAAGGTCAGTATCTCCGCGAAATTCAGGAAAAATTCGCGTACAGCTCCTCCCTTTGCTGCGGAATCACTACGCATATCGCGGCGAATGAGCCAGTAGTGCAATCCGCCGACAAGCGCGGCGATGAGCCAGGAGACGACAGCAAAGGTGCCAGATTGAACAACATCTGCATTGGTTGGAACGTTGTAAGGGTCACGAAAAATGGTTTGCGCCAGGATCGTTTGGAGAAACATACCCAGGCCAATCGCGGCGAAGATGAGCATCGCGATATAGACGATATAGAGGTAAACTCTGTAAAGACCGTGTAACATACATCCTCCTGATAAGCTGTTCTCAATAGAATAACAAAAGATGAAAGTGAGCGGAGCAACTTATAGGAGGATTATAGCTTATGAACTATGCAAGAGTCAGGTGTCAATTGACCCATTAATATTATTAATGAGAAGAGAAGGCGCTCATTGTTGTGGAAGGAGAGCGTTTTTCGCGCATGAGCCAGACATAGCTGTCTTCCAGGCTGGGTTGTGTCGGAACCGCACCGGCACGCGGCGAGAGATCACCGACGATACGATACTGGACGGTAGCTCCCATATTGAGGGTGGAGACGACGGTAAAATCGCCATGTGGCTTGATGCCGTCGGTCGTGATTGTCCAGACCTTGCCTTCAGCCTCGCGTATCAGATCGCTGGTAGTTCCCTGGAAAGTGACGTGTCCATTGTTCATGATGGCAAGATTACGACAGGTCTGGGCGATATCTTCAACGATGTGTGTGGAGAGCAGGACCGTGCGCTCACCTGCGAGATCGGAGAGCAGGTTGCGGAAACGAATACGCTCTTCCGGGTCGAGTCCTGCTGTTGGCTCGTCCACAATCAGCAATTTGGGATCGTTCATGAGCGCCTGAGCGATGCCGACACGGCGCTTCATGCCACCGGAGAATGTTTTGAGCTTGCGCCCGGCGACGTTTCTCAAGGTGACAACTTCCAGTAACTCTTCGACGCGCTCCTGCCGCTCCTCGCGGTTGTTCATGCCTTTGAGGATGCCGATGTAGTCGAGAAATTCGCGTGCGCTCAAGTCAGGATACATGCCTAAATCCTGGGGCAGGTAGCCGAGAATCTGTTTAATGGCGGTGCGTCCTTTTTCGGTGTTGCCATCAAATGTGCCAACATGGATGGTGCCACCTGTTGGGCGCAAGATACCGGCGAGGATACGCATGAGCGTCGTTTTACCTGCGCCATTGGGGCCGAGCAGGCCGAACATGCCGTTCGGTATGGACATGTCAACATCGTTAAGGGCATGGACGCCGCCGCGATAGATTTTGTTAAGCTGGTGAATTTCTATATTCATGAATGAAAATCTCCTTTTTGAAAAATGCGGGTACGATAACGAATATTGTTTTATTGTCTTGCCTGTTGCCATTTCAACAGGGTCCAGAGTACGAACATCACGAGGATGGTGATGGCGAGTAAGAGGACGATACTTTCCACTCCTTGCAGCGCAGTAGCGTGTCGTCTGCCAATTGGATCACTGAAGAAACCCGCATCCATATAGCTGCCAACCGGAGTGAGGATCGTCGCGCTGAGTGTAGGAATCCCCTGCGCAGGACTTAACAGATTGCCCCAGAACCAGTAGCCGACGAAGAGGAACTGGTAAAGCGGCACCCACATAATGGCCGGACAGGCAATGGAGAACGCGGCGACGAATAGTAGACCGGGCAAGGCAATAGCGGCAAATGTTTCCAGCGCATACAGGAGAATGATCGGGTTCTGTGTATGAAAAAGAATGACACCAATACCAATACTGTAAAAGAGCAGTACAGGAATAATAGTTGCCAGCAGACTGCCAACATATTTACCGGCTATGCGCCAGCCTAACGCTCCGGGTGTGGTCATAAAAAGTTCATCTACCTTAGTACGTTTATCGCGTGCCAGACGATCTGCCAGCATGATGCCCAGAATGATGGGTATAAAAGTATTGACAGTACTTGTCCAGTAGGCGACGACTTGTAATGGCGTTAGATTGAATGGGTTATCTATCAGTTGACGGTAGGCTGAACCTGGGCCACCGAGAATTGAACTTAAGAGCGCGAGGCAGAAAAAAATTATCCACATCGCTCTGCGGCGTATTTGCATGCGAAATTCGTAGTTTGTCACGCCAAAGAAAATGGAGAGTGAATTCATTGCTATTCCTCACTTGATGCTTTCAATAATCTTTCTGGACTGTGGAGCAGGAGCCAGCCGATACATATAAACGCCAGTCCGGTACCTAGCACTTCAAGGCGGCTGCTGAGCCATATGTCGTACTGGTTTTGTGGAATGGTACCGGTGAGCGCTAAGAGTGTTGTCGGGAAAAGGAAGACAGGATGCAGCCAGTTGGTCAGAGCAATATAGTCTTTGAAGATGATTTCGAGCAGCCAAACGCCACACAGTGCCGCTGTACTGGCGGCACGGTTGCGTATAAGCATCGCCAGGCAGAGACCGATGCCGACCAGCCAGAGTAGAGGCGCAAACCAGGCCAGTTGCGCGGCGAGAAAGGCAACTGGTGCCGCAAATGGTTGTGGTTGCTGCGGGATAAACCCAAGATGAAGCGCGGAAAAGGTGATACCCGAAATCAGGGCGATACAGAGCGTCCAGAGGGCGATAAGGATAAGACGGCCTGATACCGTCACGTGATACTTTTTGGGGACAGTCAATTGTAATTCAATCGCCGCGTCCTGGCTGGTAATCGTTGTCGCGATAATCGCTGCTGCCAATGGCAGGATGATTTCCAGACTGGAGGCCAGGAAACGCGCCGGGTCTATGTTGCGGTAATGCATATACGTAGCAATCAATGCATACGCCAGCATGACCAGGATAGGGGTGAGGATGACCCGTTTCCCCATCAGTTGCAATTCATAGCGAAGTTGGGTGAAAGACATATTTCCTCCATATTGTAGGGGCCGATTGATCGCGCCCACCGCCGATTGATCGGTATGTGCTTCATTTGCCGATCAATCGGCGCCCGGCGCGATAAATCGGCCCCTACAGGTTTTTATAGACAGGTTTATTCGGATAAGTTGGGTTGTCGCGGTGCATAAAATACGGCGAACAGGATGAATAGCACCGCAAAGAGCAGGACTGTCGGGCTGGTCTGCCATGTGACCGGATTTGCCATTTGCAACGCTGGCATATGTTGTGTCAGGGATAATGGCAACGCCTGGATAAATTCGAGAATGAACGAGACTAGCATAGCCAGCCACGATCCGATCAGGAGAGACAGGGCCAGCGTAATAGATGAGAGTAGCAGCATCGGCCCAACCCAGAGTTGCATAATATCCCAGAGACTGCCGCGAAATATGAGTGACACAGCAAACGAAACGATAAACGACAGCATGAAGTCATAGCCAACAACCAGCACGAGGCGGCTGAGCATGACGAAACGGATGGAGGTGGGTGTTGCAAGCGTCAACTCCAGGCTGGCATCGTTTTCGGTGCCATAAATGAATGCCGAGCCACTGGCGGCTGTGATCGTCGTGATCAGCGACAGGAAAAGCGTAATTTGTGACCAGTGATTGTGTGCCGTAGGCGAATACAAGACAATTGATGCCAGCACGCCGCCAAATAGGATGACCAGTGCCGAGGCAATCCAGATGCTCCTGTGGATGATACGCACCTGTGCTTTGAATATCAGCCAGAAATGCAGCAAGATGTGGTTCAGAAACCACTGTAACGGCGAGACTTTTTGCGGTGCGGCATCAATCTTTGCCCAGACTGAACTCATGATATTCATCGAGGGAGCGGGTGCGGAAGCGATGGCGAATTGCGCGGCATCTTTGAGAGCTTCCCAGGAAGAATATTCCTGCTGGCAGGTTTCGCACTGTAAAAGATGAACATGCACGCGGTCAGCAGTTTGCTGCTCAAGCGTTCCGTTCACGTATGCTGGCAGGAAACCGAGAACGTGTTGTTGCTCCTGTGGTACCTGTGCTGTCATCGTTGCGTTCCCTCTCTGTGATCGAGCAATGTGCGAAGCATGCGCTTCGCGTTGCTCAGGCGGCTTTTCACGGTGCCAACCGGAATCCCTAACACATTTGCCACTTCCGGGTAGGAAAGTTCCTCGATAAAAATCAGTACGATAATTTCGCGGTGAACTGGCCCAAGTTGTTTGAAGGCTGCCGTCAGTTCGTCGCGGGCGATGCTGGCGAGCGCGAAATCTTCGGGTTCCGGCCCCGTTGCCACCAAATCCTCTAACTCGGACTCGTCAACTATAGGCAATTTGTGCCGCCGAAGCGTGTTATGCGCCTGTCGGCGAGAGATACTGATGAGCCATGTCAGGACACTTGATTTGCCCTGGAATGTGCGGACGCTTTTCCAGACCGCGACGAAGGTATCCTGGAGAATCTCTTCAGCGAGGCCATAGTCCGGCGTGAGCTGGAGTAGATAACGAAATAGGTGTTGCTGATACCTGCTATAGAGTTCAGCAAGAGCTTCACGGTCACCACTCGCGATGCGCTTGAGTATCTGTAGATCATCTATGGCTGGCTGTGTTTGCATACTCATCCAGCCCATTTCTCGTACTGCAATAGACTCCACGCTGCGTTACTTTCCATTACCCTTATTATCTGTGACAACCATATCATGGTCTGTTCTCTCTTCTATACTCTTAGTAGCAGGTTGAGGCAGAAAGGTTCACGGGAAAAGAACACAGCCATGTACACACCAAAAAGGAAAAGCAGCCACGCTGCTTTTCCTTTTTGGTGTGTACATGGCTGCATTAGCTACACGGAGGTTGACCTGGGCCGAGGTCATTAGTTGTGCTGCTTCCATTGCCGTAGTTAGAGATTTTCCAGCTGCCTGTGCTGTCCTGTTGCAGGGTGATATGCATCTGGTATGTCTTTGCTTTGCCGCTCAGTGTGCGCGTGATGTTATAGGTATAACTTTGCGTTTTGCCGTCAGTACTGGTAACGGCGCTATCGCCTACTTCGCTGTAATCGGTTACTGGCCCATAGCAATGGTCATTTTCCTGCGCCTGCTGGGTAAATTGTTGCGCTGTCATCTGAATGGTGAGCGTCGGAGCAAGGTCATTAAACGCAGTATTGTAGTTCTGGCTTTGGAGGTTTGAAAGAAAGTCTGTCACCGTGTTTGCCGGTCCTTGCGAGGCATTGATGGCAGAAAAGAAGTTCACAGCTGCATAGCCAATACCACATGCTAACAAGGCACAAATGATAAATACAAAACCCCAGATGAGCAAACGGCGACGCACGCTTCTCGGCTTTGACTCCTCGCGCTGCGGGCGAGCGATACGTGGCGTGTTGGGAGGACGATTCATCCGTGCCATATTTGACGGGCGTTGAGGGATAGAGCGTTGTTTTCCCGTACCATTCCCATTGTATGCCGCGAGGCGCTGACTGGAAAGCTTATCCCATGGTTCATTATCCTGGCCTTGTCGTCCTGGCATGCTGCAAATCCTCCTCGTCAAGAAAAACAGGTGTTATGTCTTACAGTATACTGCACCGCTATCGGTACGGCTATATTGTACTATACTTCTACAACGACAATGCCGCCGAGGTGAGCATGCGTTCCCTGTAACTGTTCCTGCGCCTGTTTGGCCTGAGTGCGTGTCGTGCGCCCCTTGACGATGATAAGCAGGGTTTGTGCAACCTCCGCGCCGAGTAAAGAGACATCGGGGGCAGATAAAGCGGGGGCGCAGTGGAAAATGATGATGCCTGGTTTTGTTTCTGACTGCGCCATGTACTCGCGAATGCAGCAAACCACATCGTGTAGTTTTGTTGAGAGGAGAGCGGGAACCCCTGCGCTGCCATTCCCTGAACCAAGCAAGCGTAGGCCGGGAACGAACGTTTGCTGTAACGATGCCTTTATGTCTGACGATGTGACAGTTTCCAGGCTCAATAGTTCGGCCAGGCCATCGCCTTTTGTTAATCCAAAGCGTTGCTGTAAGCTGGGAGTGCGCATATCGGCATCTACGAGAATAGTGGGCGTCCCACTTTGGGCAGCCGCTATTGCGATATTGGCAGCTGCCGCGGCATATTCAGGATAAGCAGCGGGTGCGGCCAGCAAAAGCGTATATTGCCGATCTTGTTCGCTATTCCAGTGCGAGCGAATCGTGGCATAGAGGCTATAGTAGGCATTGCTGTATGCCGAGTTTGCGTCATAGTCTGTTAGCAGAGCGACCTGCTCTTGCGAACGAATACTCACGGAGAAAACTCCTCTTCTCTAAAAGAAATACACGAAAGGCGGACCTGTAGAGGCCGGTCAACCGGCCCCTACACTGGCAAATTATTTTGTGAATGTTCATTTTTGGAAGACGCGGATGGGCTACTAGCGGACGTGCTAAAGTTGTCCCTACTGCTACGAGTACCAGTGCTGCCGGGTACAGGAGGACGTGGGACGGTACCATACACTGGTAGCTGGAGCAATTGTGCCGCGTCGTCCTTGCTACGTATACGGTCATCGAAGTAGTCGAGCAAGAATGCCAGGGCGATAGCGACGATGAGCGCGACCAGCAACATAATGGCATACAGGGTTACTTTGCTTGACGACGCGCCGGGTACCTGTGACGGGTCACTTGCCGCGCTCATCAATTTTGCTGTGACGATAGGCTGTCCGGCGTTGTTTGCGGCTGAACACGAACTGCCTTGCGGAACGTCGTAATTCAGGTAGGTGCAAGCGTTGGCACTCAGAACTTCACCGACCGCATTGCTGATCGCCCATGCGCCAGGAACGGTACCCCAGTTCGTAGTGATGGTGACAAGTGAATGGGCGCGTTGTGCCGAAATGGCACCGCCGATACCTCCTGCATCTATATTCCCCAGGTTGGGATTCGCTCCATATTTCTGTGTAATCTGGCTCATATCCGACTGAACTTGCTGAGCCACTTGCGTATCAAAGGTCGAAGACGAAAGAATTGGACCGGTTGTTAGCGCGTCGGCGAGAGACTCAGAAACCGTCACCATATCGGCGCTGCTCAGGTCCTGCGGATCAATAGGTTGGAGGCCCACCTGAACGATGACGTTGGAGCTATATGCTTTTAACGCGCCAGGCGTTTTATACAGGTGGTAATATTCGTAGCCAACGTAAAGAGCGACCACCCCAACGATAAGTACGATGAGCCAGAGGCGTCGCCAGATAATTTTCCAATATGTCAATAGTTCCATATATGTTTACCCTTTCCGGGCATTGCCGGTGTTGTTGATATTGTTCGCATTGTTTGTCTTAATGTGTTCATTCGCGAGTTATGCCCTGTATTAAATTGTTTGATGGGTAGGTAGCTCGTTCGCTTTCCCTTCGCTCATCTTCGCTTCGATAAACTGCACAATGCGCCTACGGAAGCGTGGCATATCGAATTCCAGAGCATGATTCCGTATCACTTGTGTGTCAAAGCTGTGTTCGTCGAATGTAGCCAGTACAGAGGCGAGACTGTCTATTGTTTGCTCGTGGAAGAAAACGCCAGTGCTGCCGTCAATGACGGAGGCTAAGGCCCCACCAACGCCATAGGCAATGACAGGGCGACCGGAGGCTTGCGCTTCCAGAGGCGTGATGCCAAAATCATCTTCTCCAGGGAACAAGAATGCACGACAATGCGCATAGTAATGTAGGACTTCTTCATCAGAGAGTCGTCCCATAAAGCGAATGGTCGGACCGGCCATTTTTTTGAGGCGCTCCTCGTCTCGTCCGTTGCCGATAATAACCAGTGGCAGGTGGAGGAGATTGCAAGCCTCGATAGCCAGGTCTATGCGCTTATAGGGAATCAAGCGACAGACGATCAGGAAATAATCTTCTGGCTGTGTCGAGGGGTCAAAGGTGAACCGATTGGCCTCAATAGGTGGCGGAATGACAATGGCATCGCGCCGGTAATATTTCTGAATGCGTTCGGCAACGACGGGCGAATTGGCGATGAAGTGGTCAACGCGCATGGCGCTCGTCTGGTCCCAGACGCGCATACCGGTAATGAGAAAAGGCAAGACTTTGCGTGCCACTTTGCCTAGATGTTCGCGCTCGACGTATTCATCATACGCCCAGCACCAGCGCATAGGCGTATGGCAATAGCAGATGTGCAGTGTTTCAGGTCGTGTGATGACCCCTTTGCCGAAGGCACTGGAACTGCTGAGGACGAGATCGTAGCCGCGCACGTCCAGCGTTTCAATGGCCGTGGGGTAAAACGGCAGGTATGGCTGGTGATGGCTCATCACCAGAGGAAAATGCTGCATAAAGGTCGTGTGAACAGGTATGTGCCGGAAGCGAGCGTCAACGCGCTTCGGATCATAGATCGTCGTGTAGAGGGGCGCGTCGGGAAACAGTTCGTGCAGGGACAGGACAACACGCTCCGCGCCGCCCATCTGGTTAAGGTAATCGCGAACCAGCGCCACTTTCATCTAATATGCTCCTCGCCTGCGCAGCA
>DATGJV010000777.1:0-4182 GCA_035295005.1 Ktedonobacteraceae bacterium
CTTCTTCCAGAGGCAGATGCCGTTGAAAGGTAAGAAGCACCTTTTGAAATGCTTGCCGCTCATTTTTGGAAGTCACATGATAGCGAGGAAAATGGACATCGATGCTGCGACGACTGAGTTGAGCACTCAGATTGCGGAAGACGAGCAAATCGTAGGTTCCCGCCAGGACATGGATTATGTATCATCAAAAAGCAACACTTTAGATCAGCAAGAGGATCTGTTCCAACCAGGTCCTCTTGCTGATTTCCTACTCAGGTTCTCTGTAACGAACCTTCATACACTCAGCAAGCAGAAATTTGCCGCTGGTCTTCACAAAGAGCCAGTAGTCTTGCCCATCGCCTTCCACACAGCCGCTCACCCATTCCCGATTGAGCCAGACTTCTAGAGGACATCCAGAAGTCAAGGTAATGGATGGCAAGGTTGGGCGCCCTTTTTCGCAGATACAATAGCGGCGGTTTTGATCCAGCACCAGGATGCCTTCATGCGACCGCTGTTTGCTCATCATGGCTCCTGCGCCTTCCGTGCTTTTCGCCGAATAGCTTTCACGGGGATGACTGCCGTTTCGCCGACTGGGAGCGTGTCCATTTCACGAGGGGTAAGACCTGTCGGCGTCGGAATGTCAGCGAGTTGCTCAATGAGAGCCTGATGCAATTCGATCCCTTCCGTGACCAGCAGCTTTTCCTCTTCGGTGAGCTGCACAAATTCCAACATGCGCAGCAAGTTCGCCTGACCTTCCAGAAGCTGGTCCGCGAGCGATTCTTTCGGGCGATAAAAGGGGCAACGGGCGCAGGCCATCCGGTGTTTGCACTCGGCCCAGAAATCGTTGAGGCAATACCCGTGCCCCAAATCGTAGTACTTCCAGGGCTCACCGAGTGCTGCGGCTCCGCTACGCACTGCCTCCTGGTCTAAGAGCACCTCAATAGTGGCCAGATTCTGCTCCAGATAGCCTGCTTTTGCTACTTGATTGGCAAGTTTGGTTGGATCAACACGTACATAACTTTGCGTTGAGGAGATATGTTTGTGGCCCAGGTACTCTTTCAATTCAAAAATCGAGAGAGGTTCCTTGGCATTGTAGAGCATGGAAGCAATGGTGGCGCGGGCTCGGTGACTGGTGATCTGGCCCCGACTGTCTTGCTCAGGGATGCCCGCTTTCCTGCACAAAAGAGGGATGAGCGCCTCATTGATGTATCCGTCCCAGATGCGCTTGCCTCGGTAAGAAAAGAGAAATTGTGCTGGTTCACCGGTTTTTACGTCGATCTCTCGGAGTTGCTCCTTTGGCCGGATTCGTTCCCACTCGTTGATGCGCTTGCCGACGAGGGGATGCACTGGCTTGGTGTAGGCCGTCGAGGTTTTGTTCACAGGAATATCCAGAAAGCATGTGGCATCTTTGGGCAAGATCTCTCCAGTCTCTGGTACCATGACATCTTCATATTGCCAGCGCACGCATCCTACTCGCAATCGGCGAATCTCATTGTTGCGCAAAGCCCCAAAGCACCAGACCACAGCGACTGCACGGACCAATTCAAGCGGATAGACGCTCCTTTTTCCTTTTGATTGGGGGAGATCCTCATATTCAAGATTCATCGCCGCCCACAAGAGCTTTGCCCACAAGAATTTATCGATCACACGCGGGTTTGGCCCAATTCGATGGAGGATGGATAGAGGAGTGCGTAACACACGAAGAGGATTGAAGCGAAGAGGTATCCACCCCCACTCCTGACAATCACGCAGGAAGGAGCGCAATGCTCCCAGCAAGCCATTCTTTGCGCGTGGAAGTAAGGGCTGCCCCAGACGATGAGCAAGATGACGCACCTGGGTCCATTCGCCAATTTTCATCTCGTTGACAGTCGCTACAAACTCTACGGCGATGTCCTGCGTCAGGTCAGCTGGGCTCAGCACTTCAGGATGCCGAGCCTTTAGCCAACGCCCTACTTTCAGCAGTTGATAATATTCATGTTCTGAGTTCTGTAAGGTGGAGTGCTTTCTCCACCGTTCTACCCAGGAGAGCCATTCGGGAGCAATATCAGCGGTAGAACCTCTCCACTGAGGGGGCACAACACGTGCCTCAGGCAGAGGCTGTTTGATGATGTCCAAGGCACAAAGCGCCCGCGAGATCCGAAACAAGCTTTGCTGAACGCAAGCAAGCTGACAGGTCTGGGAAACCTCTACAAGCAGTTCAAAGGAGAGGTGCGAAAGCGAGGGATTCTCATTCCGTAGCAGCAAGTAAGCGAGACAGGCTGCCGGGTTCTGTCTTTCTTTGAGGCTGTAGCCCCAGCCTTGCAAGAGGGCAAAAACAGGTTGAATAGCTTGCTCTACGAGAGCCTTCCCAAAAACATTGTAGGCGAGAGGAACAATCTCGATCATTTCGATGAAACGTTCGCGTCTCGGCTGCACTCTGAGCAAATAGGCAAGGACAGGGAGATGCCGTCGCGCGTAAGTCCTCTTGTTGAGACGCCCGTATCGTTCAGCGAACAAGTGTCGGGACTGACAGAAACTCTCTTCCCACTCTTCAACTGACCAGGCCCAGAATGTCGTGCCTCGATGATACATTTCAAGCAACATGAGACGCAACGTTTCCCGATGGATAACCGGAAGGGCATGGATGTGGAGAAGGGCATCTTCGATGGGCTGAACGATCCGCTGGAGAGGGTGTTTCATGCTTGGGTAGATATGCTTTTCTGTGCGAGAAAACAGGTTTTCAAGGGTGGCATATTCGACTTGAGTCAGATGTGGCGATTTGTCGTACACATCGATGCGAAGCGGCCAGCTCCAGGTTTCTTGTATGCTCTCATTCTTAGGAGCACTGAACTGCTGGTTCATAGGTCTCCTTCTCCCAGAATCAGTGTGATCCATTGTTCAAAGCCAGCCAGACTCCGCAAAACGGCTTTTGTCAGCTCAACTCCACTCAAGTGCAGATAGAGCATTGTTGTGTTTAAGGACTTGTGTCCTGCATAGGTAGCGATCTGATGCAATTCCATGTTCGCACGGGCCATATGCGTCAGCTTGAGATGACGTGGTGTATGGGTGGTAAAGCGTGGAAGTCCTGCACGCTCGGCTAGCTTTTGAACAACCTTCGACCAGGTGACAAGAGCAAGTGGGCTCGATGCATTGCGATGCGACTCCGACAAAAAGAGCTGACCTCGTGCAGTGGAGAGGGTTCTCCTCTGGCGCAAGTATGCCTCCAGAAAGCGGCTGGTGGTTTTCCCGTATCCGACGACTCGCTCACGTCTGTTCTTTGCATGCTCAGCTTGCACGCGGACCTGTCGATAAGCAAAATCGAAATCCCCCACCTCCAGGCGCACCAGCTCTTCACGGCGTAAGGCCCCATCATAGGCAAGGAGCAACATCACCTGATTGCGCAGAAGTTCCCCTTCGAGGCTATGGAGCAAATGTTGCCACTCCGGATCGGAGGGTATCCAGGGCAGTTTTTGGTACCGAGGGAGCAACCCGCGAGCACGCACTCCCCCAAAGGCTTTCCCTGGTACGTAATGACCACGCCCGACCGGGTTATCCTGGCGCAATTGCCGCTCAACCAGTGAGTCACAAAACAAGCGCAAGACGGTGATGCGTTGGTGCATCGTTGCGTTGGAGAGGCCCCGACCACTCTCGAGAGAGAGAACTTTGGCCCCCTTTGGATTGGGACGCTGAGCCAGGTCCTGGACGTAGAGTGCCACCTGCTCACGGGCTATGGTTGAAGGCTCAACCTCCAGCCGCTGGCAAAACGCCAGAAAGTCGTTGAGGGAGCGTCCATAGGCGTCAATGGTCTTTGGAGCGAGTTGGAGCTGGCTTTGCATAGTGAGCCAGTGGCGTCCATGCACGTTCATGGCAACGAGGGGATAAAATTCCCATCGGATTTCATCCATAGGTTTCCTCCTTCATGATAGATGTTGCTCAATGGTAGCATTACTGGAGGAAACGGCTCTACTGGCTAGGAGGAGGTCTATCGAAACAGGCTAGTCTTCGCTCTCAAAGAGGAGGTTGATGATATCTAACATATACGGTTTGACTCATGACAGCTACACTTTTCAAATGATCTAACTGATCCAGCAATTTTGACCCTCGTGCCAGCTTTGCCAGATGCTGCGCTTCATCCAGCAGGACTGCTCTGGGTTGTCGATAGGTGAGTGCCGACTCAAATGCTAATCGTAACTCATCGACATTGGCACGGCTTTTGGTCCTGGG
>DATGJV010000778.1:0-5581 GCA_035295005.1 Ktedonobacteraceae bacterium
CTGAACGGGATTGTTGAGTATGACGAGACCAGGGGACTGCTCTTAGCAGAACACTGGTGCGAGCGGAACCGACGGGATTCGAACCCGCGATCTTCTGCGTGACAGGCAGACATGTTAGACCACTACACCACAGCTCCTTGTGTTGTGCGCTTCGGAATGCCTTGCGGCATTTGTACTGCGCAAGTACGATGATACCAGACGGGCTTCATTCTGTCAAGCGTTTGCGAAGGCAATTTCCTAAAATTGCTCTATTTTTCCCGTGTTTGTTGCGCATCTTTCCTGTGGATAAGCGTTATGTGGAGGTGGCTATACTGGAATTGAACGTGGCTGAATGGGTGCAATGAAGTGTTTGCTCTGATGTATGTTGCTATCTCTTCTGTGGCTCGGAGGGTTTTTATTCTATGGTCAATGTTTCATCTGACTGGCGACAATCACGTATAAGAATGAGGGCGCAAATGCCTCTATTCTCCTACGAGGGACAGGATGCGACAACGCGGACAGTGATGTGTCCTATTTGCAAGGCACTTTATACACCTACACCTGCTCATCAGCAGCTAACGCTGGCACCGCATATTGTGCTAGAATCGGCGTTTATGAGCATGTGCCATTTTTGCTTTCGCTGTCGGCGTGCTGCTTGCCCCGATTGCTGGGATGCGATACACGGTGTCTGTGGCGCTTGCGTCAAGGAGGCGAGGCTTCCTTTTCGCACACAGGTGGAACCTCTGAGCAATGCTATGCCTCCTTTGTCGCCACAACAGCAGGTTGGAGAGAGTATACACGCCGCATCCGTTCTTGTATGTATACAGCATGGGCAGTTTTATGGGGAGCCAGTACAGCCTTCAACTGCCACACCTTCTCATCGTATGAGCAGACCGGTGCGCGTTGCAGCGCCGGGTACGCAAAGCGGGAAGGACGACAGACGCCCGCAAGGGACCATCCCACTTGACCACCCTTCCCCCGTCTCTACGATGGCCGCGCTGCCCCCACGCGACCGTCATGGTAGGGTCGAGGGTGGTGCGGATGGGTGGTACGTCGCGAGCAAGCTAATTGGCCCCTTGCGGGCGTCCGTCGTCCTTCCTCGTGGGGATAAGGAAAGCACGGAACAACCGGGAAAGATTGGGTGGATAGCAGAAGTATTGGGCGCTTTAGAGCAATGGGCTACGGGCGCGTTGCTGGTGGTATTGCTAACAATCATCACCTTGATTATGATAGCGGAGGCATCGCCATCCGCCAATGCACAGATTATACATTTCTTTCAGATTGACATTCGCAGTGAAGTAGCGTATCTTATTCATCTAATAGGACAACTTCGGTGGTAATCTTTGGAGGAAGCGGCTGTGGGGTACGAAATTCTGGTTGATGGCTATAATGTGATTAAAAACGATCCCTCGTTGCATGCAATAGAGGTCAAAAACCTTGCCGCCGCTCGCAAACAATTGATTGACCATCTGGTGAGACGCTATCGTCATACACCGCACCATGTGATTGTCGTCTTCGATGGCGACGGTGCGAGCGAGCAAACCAGTCACGACCGCCGGATTCGTATCATCTTTTCCCACTACGGACAGACCGCTGATCGTGTCATTATGCGACTGGCGGCAGAGGCACGCACGGAAGGTCGGGAAGTCGAGATGTTTAGCAACGATGGTGAAATACGGGCGGAGGTTGCCCGGCAAGGTGGCAGCGTTCGTACTACAACACAACTTACGAGTCAGTTGAACGCTGCACCGCGTGATGTCGCGCTTCGCGCCCAACATCGTATGAAACAAATACGTGATTATGGGCTTGACCCGGCGAAAAAATACGACGATGAGCCAGAACCCCGCAGAACAAAAGGGGGCAAAAAAAAGCCATCCCGCCACAAATGGTGATATGCTGGATACCCGGCATATCACCATTTGTGGCGGGATGGCCTGTTATTTTTGTACCACCGAAGGTAATTCCTCAGATGGATTTCCCGTCGTATTCCCCTTATCCCCGGTATCTTTATTTTCGTTTATTCTGGTTGAAGCTGGCGGAATAGATTGCCGGGTTTGCTTTTTGTTCAGACCAAAGCGGGTACGGAAGACGAAGACGAAGCCCTCGAGAAAGATTTTGCGCGACATCTTGGATTTGCCAACACGGCGATCCTTAAAGATGATAGGCGTTTCAACAATCTTGAACCCGTACTTCCTGACACGATAGACGAGTTCTATCTGAAAGGCATAACCTTGCGACTGGATGGTGTCCAGTTCAATGGTTTCCAGGACTTTGCGGCGATAACAGCGATAGCCGGCGGTGCAGTCATGAATGGGCAGGCCGAGCAGAAAGCGGGCATAGATGTTGCCGCCACCACTGATGAAGCGGCGCAACAATGACCAGTTAGGGGTACCACCACCATTGACATAGCGCGAACCAATCACCAGATCGGCCTCCTCAATAGCTGTCAAGAAATTCGGCAGGTATTTGGGATCGTGTGAGAAGTCGGCGTCCATTTCAAAGGCGGCATCGTACTCATGCTCAATGGCGTACTTAAAACCGGCAATATAGGCGGTACCAAGTCCGAGCTTGCCCGCCCGGTGCATAACGTGAATCTGTGGATTCCCGGCGCTCAATTCATCGGCGAGTGCGCCTGTGCCATCGGGCGAATTGTCGTCCACGATTAAAATATCTGTCTGCGACACATACGAAAATATCTCCTGAATGAGCGGACGCAGGTTTTCCAGCTCATTGTACGTTGGGATGATAATCAACGTCTTCATACAAGTTTGTCTCCAGTTCTCGCCGATGACGATACCGACTCTAAACTGCGCTGGTAGTCATTCACCGACAAGACGCTACTAGTAATTGGTTTCTGCTCCTCCCCCTTACCATCCTCACTATTCTTTCCATCTTCTCCCTCAAGAAAGAGATGCATGCGTTGGGTCGAGCGGAATATGAGCAGGGCAACGACCCCGATCCCAAGTCCAAACCAGAGCGTACAGAGACGGATGAGCAGCGTCGCCGCTCCTGCCAATGTTGCTGATGGTGTCACAAGCAAACGGGTCAGCCCCAACATACTGCCGTCTGCTGTACCCAGCCCTCCCGGTAAACCGGAGGCTGAACCAACTAGTGATGAAACAGCCAGAATAAATGTGGCTTTGATCAGTAAATCAGGACTGGGTGCAATACCCAATCCGGTGAAAACGAAATAGAGCGCACCGCACTCGCCCGACCAGGAGACGAACCCGATGGAGACCGCCAGCAGCAGAGGTTTCCACTGCAACAAGATATAGGCACTCTCATAAAATGCATGCATCAGGTGTGCAATACGTGACACCAGGGGCAACCGTTCGCCAAAGCTGAGTAATGCCAGCGAGAGGCGACGATTCTGAATAACCATAATACCGCCCAAACCAACCACCAGGAAGAATAAGAGCAATTCCCAGCCAAAGCGATACAGTACCAGGCCCGTTGCTGCCAGCAGAAGCATGGCGATACCGTCGCTCAAACGCTCAGCGACAATAACCGGCGACGTGCGGCTGATTGGCTCGCCCGTCGTGCGTTTCAAGAGATATGATTTGAGTAGTTCACCCACTTTGCCCGGCGTAATCGCCATTGAGAGGCCGGAAAGGAAAATCAGAAAGCTGCGTTTCCATTCAAGCCGGATTTTGAGGCGACGCAGGTAATATTGCCATTTGAAGAAACGGAAAAAGTAGTTGAACAGCGTCAGGCCCAGAATAATGGGAATAAATTCCCAGCGAAAATGAGCAAAGGCGCTGAGCATTTGCGGCACATCGGCATACAGGGCAATCGCCACCATGACGATGAAGGCCAGGATGAGAGATAAAATAATCCCTGTGCGTATTTTACGAGTAGACAAAGGAGCGCCTCTTATTTCGGTAATACATAGAGAACAACAATAATAATAGCCGCACACAGCACAACAGTTCCGAGCATGTGCCGGTCACGCAACAGCACCTCTTCGGGACTTCCGCCCTCCATATGCATATAAACAAGGTACAGGTAGCGAAACATGCCGTAGAGAACCAGCGGAATCGTGACCATCAGGCGGTGGTCGCCGGTTGGCGACTGGAATGTATAGAGACTATAGGCCATCAGTGTTGCCGCTGTTACAATCGTAATCATCTGATCGAGCATTGGAATGCTGTACTCTTTCAGAATCTGCCGATGCGTACTGGCCTGTCCCTGCAACAGCACCAGTTCATGGCGTCGTTTGTTCAACGCGAGGAACAGTGAGAGCAAAATTGTCACCAGATAGAGCCACGGCGAAATAGAAACGGGAATAACAACCGCACCAGCGAGAATACGCAACACAAATCCCCCCGCGATGATAAACACATCGAGGAGAACAACGTGTTTCAGCCGGACACTATACAGTACCATCACGACGAGATAGGAAGCAATAGAGAGCGTAAAGAGTACATTTGAGCCGCCCAGCGACGAGAAGATATCCTGCGAGGAAATAGGAATAGTATATATAGCACCTGCCAGAGCCGAGCAGACCAGCAAAAGTACGCCCATCATGGCTATTGCCCACGAGATCGGCAACCTGCCAGAGGCCAGTGGACGATTGCGCTTGGTGGGATGTTGCCGATCATTCTCCAGGTCGAGCAAGTCATTGAGCAGGTAAATGATACTGGACGCTACACAGAAGGCAGCGAAGGCAAGCAGGGCACGCTCAAGCGAAGCCACAGATAACAGGCGTTGCGCAAAAACAATGCCAACGAAGAGAGACACATTTTTGATCCACTGTTTCGGACGCAACGCCATGAACAGAGCAACAATACGGCCCGTTGTACCCAGTTTTGGAGGAATGGGCGTTACCTCAACGGCCACCGGAACGTCTATTTTTCTCATTTCTTCCTGTTGTATTTTTTGATCCACAGCTGTTGTCACTGTTTTTTCCAAGATTCCTGCACCTCTTCCACATTCAAAGACATAGCCATACTTCCCCTTTGAAACGGTTAGAAGGAACAGGGGGTAACGGCCCTCTAGTACTTGTGGGTATTTTGTCCTGTATGGCTTTGTTCTCGCAAATGCCGTTAATAAATGCGTCGCTTGAGATCATTCATACGATGCAACGTAATGCGATGCTTATCTGTACTGATAAAGTTTTTGTCTGTGAAATACCCCATCACCTTATTCACGCTCTCTCGCGATGCGCCAACCATCGAAGCAAGCTCCTGCTGTGTCAGGCGCACATTGATGCGAGTGCCATTTTCTATCTTTTCCCCGTGCGTATCGGCCAGTTCCAGCAGTTTTTTCGCGACTCGGCCATAGACATCGAGGAAAATAAGGTCCTCAACCATCTGGTCGGTAGTACGCAAGCGCCTGCAAAGAACTTCCAATATTTGTATGGCAATCTTCGGGTTCTTCATAATGGCGTTATGGAAATCGCTGCGCTGCAATGTATAACATTCTACCCTTTCTAAGGCAATGGCGTCGGTAGAACGCGGCAAACCATCAAGGATAGCAAACTCACCGAAACACTCTCCCCTGCCAAAGACCACCAGCGTCATCTCCTGTCCATCGGGGCTAATCAGGCAAATTTTGACCTTTCCCTCTTTAATCACATACAGAACCTGACCGGGGTCGTCAC
>DATGJV010000779.1:0-6056 GCA_035295005.1 Ktedonobacteraceae bacterium
CGCGCCATTCTTGCACCCCCATTCATATACTGTGCATAAAGAAACGAACAAGCATCCGGCGGGGCCGGATGCTTGTTTGCTGTTGCAAATCTCTATTAGCCTGGTTGGCGTGTGGTGCGGCGACGCTTGCGGCGTTGCGCCTCGGCTTTGCGTTTACGGCGGGCCTGGGGACTTTCGTAGTGGGCACGCCGACGAGCCTCGGACAGGATGCCATCCTGTTGCACTTTGCGGTTGAAGCGTTTGAGCGCAAGCTCAAACGAGTCACCTGGGTTAACTTTGACTTCACTCATAGGAGATTACCAGCGCGACCTGCGGTCGGAGCCACCACGGCGGTCGCCGGAACGGCCAGCGCCCTGGGCCTGGTAACAGCTGCTGCAATAGACGGGTTTGTCACCACTTGGCTGGAAGGGGACTTGCGCTTCATTGCCACAGCTAGAGCAGGTAACGGTGTACATCTGGCGTGGCTCACGCTCACGATATCCACCACCACTGCGGCCGCCACCACTGTAACGGTCCCCACCCTGTGCTTTGCGGGCGGCGCGGCACGAGGGGCAGCGGCTGGGTGCGTTCGTCAGGCCACGGCTCGCATAAAACTCTTGCTCGCCTGTGGTAAACGTAAACTCTTGATTGCAATCGCGACAATACAATGTCTGATCAGTTGCCATGTTGTTCTTTCTCGATTCCTGGGTACTATTCCCAACTAAATTTTTGTGTATCGCGCGCTTGCAACAAAGAAACTACTTTCAGCAAAAATGCACTATACAACATTCACCTAGTATAACACATTACAAAGTAAATTACATTCCTTTTTTTGCCAATCCGCAGAAACTCATTATTTTGGTACAATGCGTGGTACTTTCAGGCCAAAAGCAGCGCCAACATGCGCTCGAAGTGTTGTTTATCGTGTTCCCAATCCTCTTTGCCATCCTCGCCCGTCTGAATGGGTGTCTCCATAATGACGGCAATATGGTCGAGGCGAGGGTCGGTCAGCAACGCCCGGAAACCTTCTGCACCGATGATGCCGTCACCCAGACGAGCATGAACGTCACGGTGACTACCGAGCGCAACTTTGGTATCGTTCAGGTGCAGCACTTTGAGGTTTGCCAGTCCTACCGTTGCTGCGAACTGTTGCAATACCTGCTGGACACCTTCAGCCGTGGAGATATCATATCCGGCCCCCCACAGGTGCGCAGTATCGAGGCAAACACCCAGGCGATCGGCGAACTGCGGCAGACGAGCCAGGATTGTTGCCAGTTGCTCAAAGCCGCTACCTAGCGAATTGCCCGCGCCCACGTCGTTCTCCAGCAGCAACATCACCTCCGGCGGCGTCACGGGCAAGATGCGCTCAATTGCCTGTACGATACGCTCGATACCGGCCTCGATGCCCGTTCCCTTGTGGCTGCCGGTGTGAAAGATGACGTATTGCGCATTCAGTAGCGTTCCACGTTGCAGTGTCCAGGTCAACAGGGCAATAGACTTTTCCCAGATAATTTCATCGGGCGAGGCAAGGTTAATAAGGTAGGGCGCGTGAATTACCACGGGGTTCAGGTCGAGTGTGCGAGCGGCCTCCGCGAAAGCGATGCTGGCCTTCGGGTCGCCCTCTGGCGGTCGCCAGCCAGTTGGATTGCTGGCAAATATCTGAATGGAGTTGCATCCAAGCTGCCGGGCAATCTCTGCTGCCCTGACTGGCTTTGCATTGAGCGGCATGTGTCTGCCAAAACGCATTATTTCTCTTCCTTTGTTTGTTCGCTCACCAGTTCAACCCGTGGCAATTGATCGAGGCTGGTCAGGCCGAACTGTTGCAAAAACTCTGGTGTGGTGGCAAACAGTGTGGGGCGTCCGACGGTCGGCGCTCGTCCAACTTCGACGACGAGCCCATGTTGTAGCAGGCTTGCAAGAGCGCGGTCGCTATTCACGCCGCGTATGGTCTCGATTTGCGCCCGTGTTACAGGCTGGCGATAGGCAATAACCGAGAGTGTCTCCATTGCCGCCGTTGTCAGCCTGGCTGTCATGGGCAGACCAAGCAATGCGGCGATGAAACGGGCGTGTTCTGGTGCTGTGACCAGTTGCACCTGGGTTCCCAGGCGTTGCAGCCGAATGCCGCGCCCGTGACTTTCAAGGTCATGTTCCAGCGTGTAAAGTCCTTGCGAGAGGCGCTCATCGTCAATATCGAGCAACTTGCGCAACTCTGTGCGCTCCAATGGGCGACCGGAGACAAACAGCACGCTCTCGATAGCTGTGGCTACCTGCGTTTCTGTGGTAAGGGCAGTAATGGCGGTAAGGGTAGGCTGTACCGCCATTACTGACTGCACTGATTGGGTTTCAATTGTCGGTTGCATTCTCTGCTTCTGCATTGTGAGGCGATTATATCATAGCGAGCAAGAATCTCCTAGCTGGCTACTACATTGATGGTGATATCCTTTGCACTGGTCGGAAGCGTTGTGCCGGTAGTGTTGGCAAGGGTAATCTTGACTTTGCCCACCCCTGTCTGGTTGGCTAAAATGGTTTGCGCGTCCTGTTCGCTTTTGCCAGTGATGAGTGTGACAAGTTCCTGTCGCTGGCCTTTGCTAAACTGGAATAGCCCGACACTTGCCGCGTTGACAACAATCAGAATACCGCCGTTGACACCTGTTACCGACATTACTGACGTGGTTATCTTGCTGACCAGCCTGTAACTGGCGCTGGGAACCGAGGAGACCTGTTGCGAGAGCAAGTTCGCCCCCATTGATAGTGCGGCTTGCAGGTTATAGACCTCGCCGGAACATTTAGCGGAGACAGACGTAGTGACACTTGAGACTCTATCTCCGACGTTATGGTTGTAGTTGGCGGTGGCAGAACACTGAACCGAGCCAAAGAGGCTTTCCCCGCCATACTTCTGTCCCAGCACACTGGAACGAGCGGACGCGGTGAGCGAGGCTTTCAGCTGATTCGCGGCGGCTACGGCAGCATTCATGTCGCTGGATTGCAGGTAGGTGTAGGTCTGGGCATCCTGGCCGCCGGTAAAAGCAGTGTCATTGTAGAAAGTAAGGTTGATGGTACCCCAGGTAATTACCCCGGAAATAACGCCAACGTCAATATTGCCACTTGAACCTGAGTTGGCGGCCTGCGCACCAACGTCGAGATTGCTACTGGGAGGAACATCAACATCTGAACTGATGATAAAGGTATAATTATTGATGGTAAATGCTGTTCCCCCGCTGATTATTGCGTCATTAGTGGGGTCTGGATTAGCGATGTTGACCGTCCCACTGGCCGTGGTTGCCGGTATTGTTCCCTGTCCGGTTGCAGGAATGGTGCGAGATTGCCAGCCTGTGGCGTTGGAAAGGAAGCGTGCGCTGACCTGCCTGGTGCCACTGGGCGAGCCTACGGCAAGAATATTGTAGTTGTAGCTCAAGCTTTTCTGTACCGGCGTAATGGTGATGGTAGCAGTTGGAGGCGGAGGCGGAGGCCCAACAACAGGCAGATGTTTACGGATAGCGGATGTGATGGTTGTGGTGTTATGCCTGAAAGAGCTATTGGTAACATACAGCGCAGCGAATGCGCTACCGCCGAGGAGCAGGAAGAGGCAAAGAGCGGCAGCAGCAATAAGCCAGAAGCGTCGTTTCTTGCGATTTCTGGATGGGAGAGTTGTACCGGGAATCGCGGTCAACGGCAGTACGGTAGACGGTAGAAAGCTCTCCTCGCCTTCTTCCTCTAATAGAGCTGTTTGCCCTGTAATGGGCGGGAATGGCGGGAAATCCTCTTCGTTGCCATCATCGGGAGGCAAAGGGGTAAATGGCAACGTTGATCGGATAGCGAACGTACCTGCGAGTTCACGGGGTAGCGAATCGGTAGGAGAGAAAGCTGTCGGCGCGTCTTCTTCGCCAGTATAGACTGGCATGGCGTTGTACATCGGTGAAGTGGATGGAAAAGATGAAGGAATGGAAGGCATAGCGACTACAGGCAACGCTCCGGTATCCTCGCGCATGATAGAAGGAGGGACAAAAGGTTGTGATTGCGAGGCAAATGGCCCTGCTGTTTCAAACGTGGCAGGATTTCTCCCAGGGGAAAGAACACGCCTGATGGTCATATCTCCTTCATCCTCATCAGCGAAACTTGCCGGTAATATGTCTTCGCTATGAGCAAGCTGTGGTACCGGGGCTGGCATGATTGGCGATACGACAGGGACAAGTTCTGGTACGGGAATACCCAGCGCGGCCAGGAAGCTGGCGATGTCGGGGAAACGGTCAGTGCGCTGTTTCGCCATTGCCCGCAAAATGGCGCTCTCAACCGGGCGTGTCACCAGCAAATTGAGTTGCGAGGGCGGAATCGGAGTCTCGGACATATGTTTGTACCCAAGCGAGAAGAAATCGGGTGCGCTAAAGGGCAACCGACCTGTCACCAACTCGTAAGCGATGCAGCCAAGCGCGTACTGATCGCCCTCTTTACTGATGGTGCCGCGAAACTGCTCAGGGGCCATGTAGGAGGGAGTGCCAATGGCGGTACCATGTTCGCTGCTGTTTGCCAGCATTGTCGCGATGCCAAAATCGGCCAGCAGGGCATCGCCGTTGGCATGAAAAAGTATATTGGCGGGTTTGAGGTCGCGATGGATGATATTCTGTTGGTGTGCATACTGCAACGCCTGTCCAACCTGCCCCAGGATATCCAGAGCATCTTTTAAAGGAAGGGGACGCGGTGCCAACTGTTGCAAACGCATAAGCAGCGAGCCATTGGGCGCATATTCGGTGACAAGGTAGGGGAAATCTTGCTCAATGCCGACATCCAGCACCTGTAAGATATAGGGGTGCCGCAGCAGCGTGAGGAAACGAGCCTCCTGCAGAAATCCGTTGCGCTCTTGCTGCGAACTCACATGGGCTGCATGCAGCAATTTCACTGCGACTGGAGCGTTATTACGCGAGGTGTCTTCTCCGCGATAGACGCGACCGAAGGAGCCACTGGAGAGTTCTGCCACGATGCGATATTTGCCGATAAGGTTCTGTGCGTTTATCATAGTCTCTACCTCATGTCGTTAACCCGATACGGTGACGGTAATACGTGTGACATCGGTGGGCAACGTCTGCCCATCCCCACCGTTGATGTGTATGGTGGCTTGCTTGATTCCTGCCATATGTAAAAGCGTCGTTTGCGCGTCTGATGAGCTTTTCCCAGCGATACTGCGGGCCATGTTTTGTAATTGTAGGGCGCTGAATTCGCTGTTGAAAGCTTTGACCTGTAATGAAATTGTGCCTTTGCTATCCAGTACCTGCGCCTGCAATACGGTTGCTGTGAAGACGGGTAAAAGGACATGTTTCCCGCCTGTGGTAAGGCTGTGTTTGAGCTGGTTGATCGCCAGGGCAAACGCTCTCTGCTGGTCATAGGCTGCGAGAGTACAGGTAGCCACGATAGTGACACTGAGCGTTGCCGCGTGATCGCCAACATGATGATTATAGGTGGCTTGCTGTGTGCAACGAGTGGAAGCGGCGACTTGCTGATTGGGCTGCACCTGTGCGATAACCGCCGTTTGTGCTTCGCGCAACAGGCTTCGTGTCAAAGGAGTGGCAGCACTGGTGAGATCACTATTTTCTACAATGGGGTAGTAGAGAGTGTCGCGCCCGCTACTAAAGGGGGCGGTGTTCTGTACCACAAAGTTACTTTTTTTGCCATTTAGCTTCCAGATATTCACATCGTTTTTCAAGATGTTGCCAGCACGTCCAGCTTTCAAGGCGCGTGCGGGGATAATAACACTTTGCCAGGTGAGTGGATTTGTTGTGGGATTGCCCGCTGGTATGACGCCCCCTTGCATGCTAACAACCTGTACACCGTCGCTACCTGTATAGACATCACCGGCAGCAAAGGGCTGGGGCGAAGTCGAGTCGTTATACAATATGAGTAAGCCCCGCGCAAAGGTGGCAGGAACTGCACCAACGCCACTACTGGCAACAGTATTTGTTTGTTGCACCGTTGCGTTCAGCCTACGCGCCTGTACTTGTAAGGCAGAGGGTCTTCCTGGCACAGCAACAATGGTATATGTACCAGATTGCGTTGGATTGGTAGGGATAATGGTGACGGTCGCAGTT
>DATGJV010000780.1:0-3397 GCA_035295005.1 Ktedonobacteraceae bacterium
CTCATGCTGCCAGTAATCGGCGACATCCTGCATATATGCCAGACTGATTCCGTATGACCAGCCAGAGTCCTCGGCCTCATCGGGCCAGCGCGTGCGAGCTAAGCGCCTGTGCAAATCGTCAAGCGTGGTTTGTGGAACAGCAATCGTGAATGGGTGGAGACTCATATGATTTTTTCCTTTCGTTTCGTTTACTTCTCCATCAAGTATAAGACTAAATGAGGGCAGAATCGTTCCTCGTTTATGTCGAGTCCGCGCATATCAGCCCGGCTTCTCTGATTTTTCATGCGCGGAAGCTTCGCCTGTCTCCAGAGAGAGCAAGCTCAAACCGAGCCGACGAATGGTGAGCAACACCCCATAAAGCGCCGCCTGATCAGGGAGATATCCGGTCAGCAGGGTCGTCCCTTCGCTCTCATGAACAACCTCCAGATTCGCAAGCCATGTTTGCCAGGATGGGTCGAGATGGTCCTTGACCCGGATACGGTAGTACATGGCGCGTGCCTCCTTCCGCCCGAACATGCTTCACGAGGATAGTATAGAGAAGAAAAGGGTGAGGAAGTGCTACCCGATGGGATAATTTACGCGGGTGATTCTATCAGAAAAGCGCACATCCGTTGGGAATCAGAGGAGGTGCAATGTTCGCGCAACTTCAATAGCAGCAATGCGATTGCTGACGTGCAGTTTGCTATAAATTTTCTTTACATGAGCTTTGATCGTATTGATGGAGACCACCAGGTCGCTGGCGATTTCGCCATTCGAGCGACCGGCAGCCAGCAGCCGCAGCACCCGTTGCTCCTGGGGTGATAGCGTCTCAACCATCTCTCGCCTCATTGACAGCGAGTCGGTAAGCCCTGGCTCTCCTGATGGCTGAATCTCTTGCTCTCGCGAACCGGCAGACTGTGGCGTCTCTCCCCTCGCAGCGAACTTTTGCTCTTCCTGCTCAAAGGTAGCGAGCAATGTTGAGATATATGTACGAGAGATGGGAGGCGTGTTCTCTTCGTCGTCCCATGGCATATTCAGGAGCGTCTGAAGAACCTGTTTCATTGGTACACCCTCATCCAGGTAGACGCGAACGTAGCCTTCTGGTTCTGTCAAGGTAAGTAAGCGTACTGCAACAGTGCGAGCCAGTTCTCGCTTTCCAGCCAGGTGCAAGGCGGCCACGTACACCGACAGAAAATGGATGGTGAGAACCATATTGTCGGGTTCATCGAAGTACTTGCTGCATCGCTCGAGAGTTTCGACTGCCAGGCTGTATCGCTGCTGAGCAAAGTAGACGTGAATGAGCGCGAAAAACTCGGGAAAATGAAAGTACACCGATCTGTCCTGGATTAGCGCCACCTCCGCTTACAGAAGCGTGAGGCGCAGATACAGTATCCGACCTTTCAGGCGGCAGGCTGGCCCATTGGCTCAGGCAGTGTCGAGAGTGCGAACAAGCTGGTGGTCGAAGCACGCCTCAAAGGCGCTGGCATGCGCTGGGATCGGCAGAACGTCAACCCGATGCTGGTGCTGCGCAACGCCGTGTGCAATCGCGAGTGGAAGCAGACCTGGACCACATCGGGGGTGCATCGCCAGGCGCTGCGCATCCAGCGTTGGCAAGCACAGAGCCAGTTCCGGCTGGAGCAGGCGGTGTGGGTCCTGGTCATCTGGACAACGCGGCTGTCTCATCCCCCACTTCCTGCTCCCACCCCTCAGAAGCGAGAAACACCCCCACCGACTCGTCCGGGTGCTGGCTATTCCTGGCGCAAACCGTTCCTTCGCCGTCCTCCTGCCACCACTGCTCCCACTGAAGCGGTTGGTGCAAAAAAATGAAACGCACCCTGCTTCGCCTGGGGTCTAGCTTCTACCTCTGATCCAGTGTGCCGATCACGAAACGCCTCTTTGCAGAAGACCGCTCCAGCAAAGAGCTGGCCGATTGCGCCTGCTCACAATAACGTATTGCTACTCACGTACATGTTAAGAAAAGTTGTATCAACGCCTCTCATTTTCTACAATAATGGAGAAAATACCATGTCTCACACACACATTCGCCGCTCGTCGGCCTCGTTTTCACGCTCCGGGCTCTCATTGAGCCTGGGTAGCTTCCTTCTCGTAAGTTTGCTGAGCGCTTGCAGTCTGGGAGGCGGCAGTACCGGAACTGCTTCACCCTCGACGAGTAACAGTACTCCGGCGACAACTCCTGGCACCGCTGTTCTTGCTCGTCCTACTTCTGCAGCTGCCGCCAGCATGAAGTCTTACACCGGTGATGGTTTTCACTTTGACTATCCAGCGGGATGGACGGTGATAGAGGAAGGCAAAGGGCAGGTGATGATTGTGAATCAACAGGCTGGTCAGGCGGGTACCTTCGATATTGGGATAAACCCGGCGGGAGGAAAAGTTCCAGCTGCTGCGATGATCCAGTTTGCTCTAATCGGCTTCATGGCCTTACCACATTACCAGAAGGTCGCTATCGCGCCAGAGGCAACCGTTGGGGGAGATTCCTGGGATCAGATTGCGGCTACCGGCGATGTACAGGTTCCTGGCCTGGCTCAACTTGTGAACTATGAATCTGTCGTGATAGCTGACGTCCATCCGGCGGCCTCACCTGCAGCCAGAGGGTTTGAAATTCGGTATACAACCGATGCCAGCCGTTTTGCTCAAATGAGCGCGAGCAGCTTCCAGCCAATGTTGCAGTCATTCACGTTCGCGTAGGTTCGTTGAATCAGATTGCATTGGCTACATTAGTAGCGAGTATTGAAAGGAAAATACAATGGCACAATCCACCATGCACACTTGCACACAATGCAATGCACCCGTCCCTGATACCATGCGTTTTTGTCCAAATTGTGGAACGCCTGCACGTGCTGACAATGACACCTCTGCCAGCTACGCTCCAACACAGAAAGCACCGCCGCCACCAGATACAGCGTATGCACAACAGACACCGCCAGTCTACCGATCCGCACCGGCTCAACAGTACCAACCGGCTTTACAAAATGCTCAGTCCCCTCCGGCATATGCGCCGCCACAGAAAAACTCATCGCGGCGGATATTGAAAGTAGGTGTGATTCTCCTGATTCTCCTGGTCCTGCTCGGCGCGGGTGGTTTCTTTGCCTTTCGCCCTGTGAGCAGCAGAGGCGGCAACGCAGCAAATACCGGCGCACAGAGTGATGTGACACCGACCCGGACTTCACTGACGACGACACCGATCAATACCACAGTTACCTATGCGAGCGTCACTATCGCGATTCTCAATGCACAACAGGCAACAAGCTTTGCCGACGATACGAATACATCCGCACAGGGAGTGGTGCGCCTCAATCTGCACGCGGTTCAATCGGCTGTGAATAATGTGTACTTTACAAGCGCTCCCGCTTTTGCCTATCCTGAGTCTTTTGTTCTGCTACTACCTGGAGGCAGCAAG
>DATGJV010000781.1:0-5332 GCA_035295005.1 Ktedonobacteraceae bacterium
GAGCGCCTTATCTGCTCACCGCAAAAAAACGTTGACTTGTTCCGCGCCACCATCGGCGGCCTCGGCCTTACCGGTATTATCCTCTGGGCGGAATTTCAACTCAAACCCATCGTCAATCCGTATCTTGATGTGGAACGTATCCGTTTCTCGTCACTTGACGAATTTATCCAGCTATCCGCCGATGCCGACCGCAAGTATGATTATGTGGTCTCCTGGGTGGATATCCTGATTGGCGGCAAAGAGCTATGCCGGGGTATCTTCATGGCTGGCAATAACAATCAGTCACGAGAACTTGCCACCAAAAAGGCAAGAAAGTTACCATCGCTCCTCATTCCCTTCGATTTTCCCTCGTTTGTCTTGAACCCTTTGACCGTGCGCTCATTCAACGAACTGTTATACCACTCGCAACTGAGCAAGCATGTGCATAAAGTGGTTCACTACGAACCCTTCTTCTACCCGCTTGACTCCATTCACGAGTGGAACCGCATGTACGGCAAGCAGGGCTTCCTGCAATACCAGTTTGTTGTTCCCTTTGAAAACGGTTTCGAGGCTATGCGCGAGATACTTGGACGCATCCGTCAATCCGGCGAAGGCTCGTTTCTCACCGTCCTGAAAACCTTCGGCGACATCAAATCGCCTGGCATGCTCTCTTTCCCACGTCCAGGCATCACACTGGCATTAGACTTCGCCTATGGTGGCAAGAAGACACTGCAACTGCTTGACGACCTGGATAAAGTGGTACGCGAGAGCGGCGGCGCGGTCTATCCCGCGAAGGATGCGCGGATGAGCGCCGAGAGTTTCCAGGCATTTTTCCCGCGCTGGCAAGAGTTCGCGCAGTATGTTGACCCACACTTCTCCTCCAGCTTCTGGCGGCGTGTCAGTCAAGAAAGTTATTCTAAGAAATTGGTAACAGTGTAATATGAGAGTTATGATTATCGGGGCAACATCAGCGATTGCCCATGAAACCGCGAAATGTTACGCACAAGAGGGTGCGGAACTGTTCCTGGTGGCGCGTTCAGCCGCCAAACTGGACGATATCGGCAACGACCTCAAAGTGCGTGGCGCGAAACGCATCGAAACCTTTGTCCTCGATGTCAACGACCTTGAACGCCACGAAGAGATGATAGACGCTGCCATCGCTACCCTTGATGGTATTGACGCAGTGCTGATCGCGCATGGCACGCTCGGCGACCAGCAAAAATGCCAGCAAAGCGTCTCTGAGACGCTGAAGGAGTTTCAAACCAACTGCCTCAGCGTTATCTCCCTCTTAACGTTGCTCGCCAATTACTTTGAGCAGCAGCGCCGTGGTTGTATCGCCGTCATCTCCTCAGTCGCCGGTGATCGTGGCCGCCAGAGCAACTACGTCTACGGCTCCTCCAAAGCCGCCGTCAGCGCCTTCCTGCAAGGTCTGCGCGGTCGCCTCGCAAAATCAGGCGTGGCAGTCGTCACCATCAAGCCCGGCTTCGTAGACACCCCCATGACCGCCCACGTCAAGAAGGGTCTGCTCTTTGCCAGCGCCCGCACAGTAGGCGAAGGCACCTACAAAGCCATGAAAGCCCGCAAAGAGGTGGTGTATCTTCCGAGCTTCTGGCGCTATATCCTATTGATTGTGAAAAGCATACCGGAGCCTGTGTTTAAGAAGCTTTCGATATAACAGGGTATAGCGCAACAAAAGGTCTGCAATTGTTCTGCATGCAGAACAATTGCAGACCTTTTGTTGCGCTATACCCTGTTGAAGCAGCGGGCTATGCCTGCACCTTCAACACAATCTGATTGTTCCACGGATCCCTCACGCTGAAACCATCCTCTTGCTCTTCAAAAGGAACATTATGGGCAACGAGGCGGTTTTTCACTTCATGCAAGCCCTCAAGTGTGGGGATGGCAATTACATACTTTTCCAGGCCAGCATGGTTCGGAGGTGTGGGTTTGCCACCCTGTGATTGCCAGGTGTTCAGACCGATGTGGTGATGATAGCCACCGGCGCTGACGAATAAGGCTCCTGGAAGTTGAGCGGTGACATCGAAGCCTAGAATGTCGTGGTAGAACTGTTTGGCCTCCGGGATATTCCCTATCTGCAAGTGGATATGTCCGACGCGGGTTCCCGCTGGAATCACGTTCCACGCCTCCGCTTTGTGCGTACCATCTTCAACCAGACCACGAATATCTACCGGGTCAGTAGCCATTTTGACAGAGCCATTTGCCCACTGCCACGTACTTCTGGGACGGTCTTGATAGACTTCGAGACCATTGCCATCGGGATCAGAGATATACAACGCCTCGCTCACCAGGTGATCGCCCTGCCCAATCTGCAAGCCAGCCTCTGCAAGCCGCAGCAGTTCGCGACCCAGGTCTGGTCGTGTTGGGAAGAGGATAGCCACGTGATACAATCCCGTTGCCCGGAACGGTTGTGGAGCGGCCCCTGGAACTTCAATCAGTTCCAATAGTGGCTGTTTATCCTGACCGCCGAGAACGACCTTTCCCGGTGTCTCTTCGAGGGCCTGAAATGCAAGGATACCTTCATAAAAACGTCGAGAACGCTCTAAATTCGCAACACGTAACGTCACTACTCCGATATTTGTTCCTGGGTGTATTGATGTGGACTCCGAAGCATCCTTTGATGCCTTTTGTTCTGTGGACATGAAATTGCCTCCATTTTTCGCAATGTATGTAATTGAACGAGCAGAACCCTGACTTGTAGTTTCTACTCGCGTCGTAAAACTTCTTCTCTGTTAGTAACTAACAAAAAGTTAGGCAATAATCATCCCAGCCATTCAAAAAAACCGGTCTGGCACCCTCGAAAGGTGCCAGACCGGTTTTTTTGAAACATTCAGACAAGGAACTGACGCTATTTAGAACGCGCCTGTCCCATTCGGAGTGCCATTACCTGTTGGGCCATCGTACCCTTTTACGCCTGTGCAGAGGTATGATCCGCCGCAGGAGCCGTTGCTGCCAGATTTGACATCGTGCAGACTGCTGGTATGAGCATAGATGTACGAGGCATCGTTGATGCTGCCTGTATTGCCAGCCAGAGCGTAGACGCTGGCAATGATGGGCGAGGATACGCTGGTGCCGCCGAAGACCAACCAGCCGGGCTCATTGTATGTATCATACACCGAGACCCCGGTACCGGGATCGGCTACTGCCGCGACATCGGCCACAGTGCGCATGCTGCACCCTTTGTCCTTCTGCCAGCTCGGCTTGGGGATGTAGATGCTGCACCCGCTGCCCGCGCCGCCCCAGACGGATTCTTTCCACCCGCGTTTGTTGCTCGCGTGGAACAGGGAGGTGCCACCCACCGCGGTCAAAGTTGTGAATACGGCTGGATTACCAATGTTGGGATAGCCACTATCGCCGGAACTGGCGGTGATAGCAACGCCGGGATGCGTGAAGTACTGCTTTTCGATACTGATTTCGCTGCTCTTCTCGTTGCCGCTATAGCTGTTGCTCTCCGCGTTAGCACCCAGCTTCACCGCCTCATTGACGGAGGCACCCAGATCGAGGAGATGGTTGGTCGTCGCTTCAACCAGGATGATATGACAGTTGGGGCAAATGGCGCTAACCATATCGAGGTCCAGCGAGATTTCCTGGGCCCAGCCGGCATTCGGTACAGGCGGCTTTTTCCCACCCGTTTCATTGACCTTCTTGAAGCAACCGTTGCCGGTAGTGCAAGCGGGAAGACCAAAGGTCGAGCGATAGACGCCCAGGTCGGCCTCAGCATTGGGATCGTCGAATGCATCTACGATAGCGACTGTTTCACCTTTGCCCTGTGAAGTGGAAGGTAACGCATATGCCGATTGCAAGTCTGCCGGATGATAACCCGCGGGGCCGCCGGAGTCCGGTCTGAATTGAGAGGCTACTGCTAGAATAGCCATACAACGAGCATAACCAACTGAGACAGCGCCGCACGCCTGCACCTGCTGACTTCCTCTTGAAGCAGGGATAGAGGCTGAGCTGGCAAACGCTCCCGGTGTCGCGCCCATAGCAACCAGAGCCCAGGCGACAACAAGCGTCAAGGTAATTGCAAGTTTCTTCATGAAATCTCCTCTAGAAATAATGCGACGTAGGCCGATGCGCGGAAAATGCCGGTGCATGCTGCATCACAACAAAACGCTGGCGGCAGATATAGATCGGCAAAACGCATTCCTCCCCTATGCGTCTACGTTGGCACGGTCGTATGTGGCAGTTGGAAGCTCGCCACATGGTGGAGTAAAAGGAAATGTCCCCCCACAGAAAGTATAACCGGACAATTGCTACGTGTCAATGCATCAAAATGCTTAGAATCCACTTCCTTCTGCATCCCCATGTGAATTGTCATTGTTGGATCAATCGGCCCCTACGCTTCTCGTTGCCGCAAAGCTTCATACAACGCGATGCTGCCCGCGATGGCGGCATTGAGCGAATTGATGTGACCGTGCATGGGGAGTTTGATGAGCAAATCGCAGTGTTCGCGCACAAGACGGCTGATACCTTTGCCCTCGTTGCCGACGACGAGCGCCAGTGCTCCGGTCAGATTGGCCTTCTGATATTCTGTCGTGGCCTCACCGACCAGTCCAACGACCCAGATATTTCGCTTTTTGAGGAGTTCAATAGTGCGTGTGAGATTGGTTTCCTGGGCAATGAGCAGGTATTCCGTCGCTCCGGCGGACGTTTTGACCACGGTAGCGTTGACCTCCGCGGCACGATGTTCTGGCAGAATGACACCATGCACACCTGCCGCCTCCGCGGTACGCAGCAGCGAGCCGAGATTGTTGACATCCTGGATGGCATCCAGAATCAGCAAAAATGGTGCCTCGTTTTTGCTCGCGGCATGGGCAAGAATCTGCTCGATATCTGCATATTTCCGCGCCTCGACAATCGCCAGACAGCCCTGGTGGACGGCCCCACGACTGAACTGGTCAAGGCGTCCTCGCGGCACCATCTCAACAGGAATTCGGCGCTGTTCCGCTTCCCTGACAATGGCGGCCAGCGGCGGTGCGTCCTTCTGACCCTCAGCCAGCAAAATACGCTTCACCGCTCGCGATGAATGTAGCGTCTCTAAAACGGGGTTGCGCCCCCAGATGTATTCAGGCATACCTGTCTATTCAAGCCTTGTCGGCCTTTCTCCTTCTATAAAGGGAGTTGCTACCCGGCAGTATAACACACAATCTGTTTTGCCGAAAGACACTGAATGAAGGCCAGAGATGGAACATCCCGAATAAATTTCGGGATGTTCCATCTCTGGCCTTCATTCACAAACCCAGAGCCTACACAGTTGCACCTTCCCTCTCATCCACAACTGACATATCCGCAGTAGGTACAGGAATTGCCCGTACCGCCGTCTCGCTGAATCCGA
>DATGJV010000782.1:0-5021 GCA_035295005.1 Ktedonobacteraceae bacterium
CAGGTACTAAAGATACCATAGAGGAAATTCCAGCCACCCCGGCAATTGCGCAGCAAAAAATGTATAGCGCCGACCTTTTGAAGGCCCATGTGGCTTTGATGGAAAAGGAAGTCATCCTGCCTCGACAGGTAGATTTGTTTCGATTAGTGAACCGTCACTACCGGGCATTGCAGACGTGGCATGACCTGAACACGGGTTGGCGCGTTCAGCGTGGCCCAACCGCTATCCGCTTGATACGGCATCTCAGCGCGACGACACCCGGCTATTTGTACGAGCGACTGAAGGAACCGGGTGATTTTGCTTGCCTCACCTGGATTCTCTGGTTTGCCGAAAATCGCCAGCTCACCGGTCGGGGCAATGACCAGCAGTTTCTACTTTCGCAGCTGGCTGAGTCAATTTCGGAGCAATCAACATCCACTGTCACTGGTGAGGCGCAATTTGATTTTCGCCGTCAAAATGACCGTTACAGCATTCAACGGGCGCTGCAAACACTGGAAAACCTGGGCGGCTTGCAACTGGTGGATGGTCAGACCCGAGAATGGGTTGAGCAGACACCCGATGCCGATGTTCTGTATGAATTTACCGATGTGATACATGCATTAGTTGCCGCGCTCAACCCACAACTTGTGGCTATGGTTGCAACACGTCTTCATGATACTGCAATAACGCTTCAACCCACTCGACTGGTAGGAATGGCTGAAACGCCTTCTGACCTCATGCGTGCATGGCGCGTCCTGTTGCTTGGTCCTGCCCTGTTCCGCTTTGACGATCCTCCGGCTTTTGTCGCGCTTGTAGCGCATGCCGATGGTGTTGCCAACGAACTGATCGAGACCTTTGGCTGGTTACTGGATATTCACCGCGACTATGCCTGTATTGTACGCGCCAGTGGCATGTCTACAGGGCCTGTCACAAGCCTCACGCCCTACGGCACAAACGACCAGATAGCCATGCTGCTGTGTAAGGCCATTCGCGGACAGGTTGAAGCAGGAACGTGGGCAGCACCCGATGCTTATGGTTGCTTGCACGTTACCGTCGAGGATATGGCCGAGTTGTTCTACTCTGTGCGCGAACGCTATGGTGAGCAATGGGGTTCAGAGGCACGCGGTAAAAGTTCGCGAGGTCTCTTGAACGATGTCTACCGAAAAATGCGCCAGATTGGTCTGTTGCGTGGTCCCGATGAAGCAGGGAATATGCTCGTGTTGCCAACAGCAGCACGCTATACCGCTACCTATGATAAAGCAGAACAAGCAATAGCGCCCGGCAAGGGACAGGCGAACAAAGCGAAGAGTGCCAACACATCCATAAACGCACCTGTCAAGATTGAGCTACCGGGCATTTCGACACCTGTAAAGAGTACAATTAAAAAACGGTAAACCACTGTAGGGGCCGATTTATCGTGCCCATTGCCGATTGATCGGCAAGTGGGACTTTAGCCGATCAATCGGCGATGGGCACGATAAATCGGCCCCTACACACTGAGGAACGTATGACTATGCAACGCACATTTGAGAATTTTACAGCCCTGGGCGCGGGAGAGAACAGTGCCAATGAAGATGGGCTGGACCGCCGCCTGGAGATGTTTGTGGAGACGTTACAGGCATTCGCCGGTGGGCCGCGTGGCTATCGCTTGCGGCGCATTATCCTCACCAACTTCTGGCTCTATGGCTTACAGGAATTTGAGATTCCGCACGGACGACTCTTCCTGGCAGGTGAGAATGCCAGCGGCAAATCTACAGTGTTGACTGCTGCTCTGCCTTTAGCCCTTGACGGCGACCTGCGCCCCAATCGCATTGACACATTTGGTGGGCGCGAGCGGCATGTCGAATACTACGTCCTCGGCGGCAAAGAATCGGCCACGCCATTTAACCACGAGCGCCGCACCTCCTACATCGCGCTTGAATTTGAGTGGTGCAATCCTGATGCGCCTCCTATCGCGCCCGAACTGCGGCAACGCTGGGAAAATGGCGACCACGATAAGACACGTTTTCTCACTATCGGCATCAGCCTTGCGGGTAATATCAATGCCAGCGACCGCATCCGCCCCCTGCGTTTTTTGATCACCGACGGTTCGCGTCTGGGCTATGACCTGCACACCATCTATGAAACGGGCAATAAGCACGACAAACGTGCCTATGACCATCCCCGTTTCAAGCAACAGCTGGAGGGGCACGGCATCATCTGTGACTCGCAAGCCGAATACGAGCGGCAAGTGGCACGCCACCTGTTTGGCTTTAGCGATGAAAAAGACCTCGAAAAATTGATCAATCTCCTGCTCGTCTTGCGCCGCCCCAACCTGAGCAGCGAATTGAGCTTTTCGCGAGTGCATGACTACCTCAAGCAGTCGTTGCGGAAAATCTCTGGCGAGACCACGCATCGCGTTATCGGCACAATTGAGCGCATTGACGCCATTCAGGACGAGATCGAACGCATCCAGGAAGCCTTCAATGCGACCGATCATTTGCACACAGCGCAACAAAATCTCGCG
Organism: Ktedonobacteraceae bacterium; assembly: GCA_035295005.1. Taxonomy (GTDB): domain Bacteria; phylum Chloroflexota; class Ktedonobacteria; order Ktedonobacterales; family Ktedonobacteraceae; genus DATGJV01. Next base: position 2,486 of record DATGJV010000782.1, read on the forward strand.
TTTATAAGGGCGCAAGCAGCAGGTTGTGACTATCTGGGAGCGCAACTGGCGGAAGATACCGTATTGAACCGCGTCAAGAAGCTACGCAGAGATGTGTCCGCGGCGGAAAACGAACGCAAGAAAGCCGATATCCAGTCACAGGCATTTCAGACAGAGCAATATCAGGTAAGCGGCCAGATCAAAGCACTGGAGGCCAGCGAGGGATTGCAGGTAGCATCGCAACTAACAGCAGCACGCGAACGCACACACGAGGCTGAGGCGCAACTGCACCTGCAGGAGCAAAGCCGCGAGGCTGCCGCTCATGCTATAGAGGTCAGCATGGAAAACCTGGCACAGCAACGAGAACGTTTTGCGCGAGCAAAGGCGGAGAGCGCCGCACAGGTGCGCGAGTTGGTGCAGATTGCCTCTGAGGAAGCTCTGTGGGAAGTCGCCGCGTTCCAGCTGGAAGAGGCCCTCCAGCAGATTCATGCCATTGCTATGGATGCTCCATTCCGACCGGAAGTACCGCTTGCCGTCACCTCTTTACCTGGAGAGCAATCAACGGAGCGCAGTACGTGGCTGCGTCGTCTTGAGGAGCTACACCAGCTACGAGAGAAGTTAGAAGCGAAGGTGCAGAACGCCCGTATGCTGGAAACAATGCGCTTCCAGGAACTGGATGAAGCTCGACGCCGCTTCTCAGATGCTCAAGACCGGGGGTACACCGCTCAACAAAACCTGACAAATACGCTGAAGCAATTCGTTGCCGCTATAGGTGATGATGGCAATCCCTCTTTTGCTCTGGAAACACTGGACGAAGGAATGCAACCGCAAGGCGAGATAGGCGACGATGAGTCACTGGCAGGTAGTGTTGTTGAGCAATTTGCCCACGCACTGGATAACTACCGGCTAGCCATTGACGCGCTTGAGAGTGACTTGATTGAGGCCGCCGACTCGGCACAGGGCGAATTAAACGAGTTGCAATTGCTGACAGGCAGCAAAAACCATGAGATTGCTGAAATTCAATCGTTGTATGAGCAGAAACTGGCTGAACCAGAATATGCCCCGTTACGTCCAACACGCCGCACGCTTGCACGCACAAAGCTAGCGGAACAGGGCATTGCCGCGCTACCGCTCTACGCCCTCCTCGATTTTGTTCCCGGCATTGATGACGCAGAAGCTGGAAGAATCGAATACATACTAGAAGACGCCGGCCTCCTTGACGCGCTCGTCGTAGCACCTGCACAAATCGCTGCCGCCGATGCCCTGCTGGCAACCGAAGGTTTGAGCGATTGCCGCCTGAATATTGCAGATATTGTGGCTAATGCAGGTAATGAAACCGGAGCGAACGCTCCGAACGCCGGAGGCATACATGGGCTGCGCTTCGATACCGCTGTCAACACGGAAATGCATGGTAACACAATAGATTGGGAAGCGGTAACCGCAAAAATATTGGCAACATTGGGCCACCCTTTGGGGGTCCGCTTTATCGCGCCCTCCTCCCACACAGCACCCTCCCCTTCACACTCGCTATGGTCTGCCAACAAAGACGGTAAATGGACACAGGGTCTGCTCACCGGACAGGCAGGTGCAGGTGAAGCTCGCTGTATTGGCAAGGCCACACGTTTGCGCGTGCGGCAGCGCGAACTTGACGAGCTTGCTGCACAGCGCACAAAGTTGGAAGAGGAATTGCAGTGGCTGCACGGCCAACTTGCAAACTATGAACAACAGTTGACGCAATTGCAGGAAAAACAGGCACAGCTACGTAAGTTTTTGCCCGCGAGTGGCCTGGACGAAATCTATGCCGAACTCGCTCAAGCAAGACTGACGCTTGATGAAGCCAGAAGCAAGTATCAGAAAACACACCTGCAAACGCAGGAGACGAGACAGAGTTGCAATGCTGTTATCGCGACATTGGAACGCGAGAGCAATGGCATCGCGCCCCTTGCGAATGAGCTACGACATGTACAGAATGCGCTAATGGGAGTTGTGAAACTCAAAAATTCAGCAAAGTCGTTACAACTGCAACTATCGAGCATCATTCACACCTGGGAAGATTATCAAAAGGCAACCGAATCGCTTGAGAAAGCACGCGCTAACGACACCAACGTTCTCTCGATGTACGAACGTGTCCGCTCGCAAGCCCTACAGGCAAGGGCAGAGATGGAAGAACTACAACGGGTGGCGGCATTTGCCAACGCGGAGGAATTGAGCAACCGCTTACGCAGTCTGCGCGAACAGAGCGAGTCGCTAGCCAGAGAACTTGAAGATGCAAGAGCAAGCTTTATCCGTGCTGACGAGCGTGCCAGGGGCATGAGCGAAAATCTCACGGAGGCTGAGACTCAATTGCTGGCAGTCCAGCAACTTCGCACGGCAAAACAGGCCCGTTTTAGCGATTCTTTGCATACCTATCCTGTAGAGCAACTGGTACCTGCCCAACAGTTAGCCACGAACCAGCAGTTCGTCAAAGCTGCCTTGAAAATCACCAGGGTTGTGCCAGCAGGTGAAACCTTGCGTGAAAGCGATGTGGCGCTGCGTAAGGAGCAGTTGGAGGCGGAAG
>DATGJV010000783.1:0-2884 GCA_035295005.1 Ktedonobacteraceae bacterium
CATCAACCGCATCCTGGTTGACGACGACAGGCTGGTTGAGATCGGCTTGCTGTAAGGCGATAAGAGCTGTCATGATCTTGGTGGTGCTCGCCATAGGGTAACGCGTTTCCCCATTCATCTCCAATAATGGGGTATTCGTATCGTTATCCAGCAGATATGCAACAGAGGTGTGCAAGGCTGGTGCCGGGTTATTATTACGGGCAACCAGTGTGCGGTTCGGGCCGACGATAAGTAATCTTAAAGCCAGCACAATAAGTAATCCTAAAGCCAGCACAACAAGTACAGTTACTATTATGGCTCGTTTCATAAGTGTAATAAACCTCCTTATCTGAAGCGACGCGATCAGATCTAACTTTCACACCCTCTACTTTAGCGACCTGCGAAGCCTTCGTCATCGTGGAACTTCCCTGGGTGAAATATTTGTTGAAGCTACACTTTTTACGGTAGTAATTTTCGGGAGGGCGCGGTTCGCAATTGATGGTATACTATGGAATCTCAAGAAGTTCCATCAGCGAGGGAGAGACCATTCCATGATGAAGAGAATTTTGGCGAAAGAGCCGTTGCGCTGGTTTCTACTGCTCTGGATAGCGATGGCGGTTGTCGGAGCGCTTCTGGGCAGTAATGACTCGACTTTTGGGAGTAGTCATAGTGGCCCACCACATACGATCATTAGTAGCGGCGTGTGTGTTGTCCTGAATCACCCATTCCCCCTCTCAGCGACCCTCATCTTTCTCCTGCTCGCTGCACTCTATAGCTTTTTGCTCTGGAGTGGGCTTTCTGAGCGTGTGCAGCCCCGGTTCTTTTGGCTCTATTTCTTGCTCCAGGGGCTGCTCGTTGCAGTCATGCAGTGGATGCTGGAGGAGCCTTACCTCGCATTGAATTTCTATCTGGTGCTGACACTTTGCGCGGTAGTCATGTTCAAACGTGCTGCTCCGGCGCTGCTGGTTGGCATGAGCTGCCTCTTGCTGTTTTTTGTCTTGCTTGGCATAGGTATTCATCTTGAAACGCATTTGGCGGCTCTCTGGCTCAACATCTGGAGCTTCTCCGACCTGACAACGATTGTCTTTTTCGTGCTGGGATACCTGATTTTGTACACGCAGCTATCCCAGTCTCAAATACAGCTCGAACAGACACACCTGGAGTTACAGGGAGCACATAGCAGGTTAGCAGCATCATCCAGGCAAATTGAAACGCTGACCCTGCTGACCGAGCGCCAGCGCATAGCACGCGAACTGCATGATACCCTGGCACAGGGAATAGCCGGGATGATCATGCAATTGGAGGTCACTTCTGCTCAGATGCATCGCAAGAACTATCAGCAGGCACAAGAGGTTCTCAGCCAGGCACTCGCCGACGCACGCACGACGTTGCAAGATGCGCGACATGCCATTACAGATCTGCGTTCCAGAACACCTCGCGTTGATCAACTCATCTCCTCAGTTCAGCAAGAGATCACGCATTTTTTCCAGAAGACGGCAATAGTGCATCACACCAACCTGAACGACCTGATTCACACTCCTGCTCACGCTTGCGAACATGTCCTGCGCTTTATCGGCGAAGGGTTAAACAATGTGGCACGCCATGCCCATGCTCACCAGGTGAGTGTAGAAGCAAAGGTAGTGGAAAAGTGGCTCGTGATCACTGTGCAGGATGATGGTCAGGGTTTTGATCCTACCAACCGGGCTCTCTATACCAGTCATTATGGATTGCTGGGGCTACAAGAGCGGGTCCATCTGGTAGAGGGAACATTGTCTGTGAACAGTTCAGATGGAAAGGGTACGACACTTGAGTTCCGTGTCCCTCTTGCTCCATCAGGCAGTCTTGACCCACCTCACATGGGGGCCTCTCATTCCTCTTCCACTTCGAGCATCGAGGATCACACCTATGTCTGAGAAGATTCGCGTGATCATCGCCGACGATCATCCAATAGTCCGTTCCGGCCTGCGCTTGATGCTTGGCATGGAAGAAGGAATTGAGTTGGTGGGTGAAGCCGCTGATGGAAGTGCTGCGCTTCAGCTGATCGGTTCGCTTCAACCCGATGTGGTTTTGATGGATTTGCGTATGCCTGTTATGGATGGGTTAGAGGCAATTGAACGCATACGTACCCGGTGGCCGCAGATCGCCATTATCGTCTTGACTACCTACGATGAGGACGATCTGATGCTGCGTAGCATTCAAGCGGGTGTACGTGGCTATTTGCTGAAAGAGAGCAGTCTTGACACCGTATTGCAAGCGATAGTGAGCGCTGCCCGTGGCGATATGTTGCTACAACCAGACTTGATGAAACGCATTCTGCATCACGCAGCGCGTGGCGGCAGTTCCCCATCACCGCGACAAGAGAACAATGACTTCCACCTGACGGCACGAGAGCGGGAAGTGTTAGCCGGAATCGCATCTGGAGAACGCAGTAAAGAAGTTGGCGCTCGTCTGGGCATTACACGGCGCACGGTCGAGTCCTATCTTAACAGTATCTACATCAAGCTGAATGTTGATTCGAGGGCAGAGGCTGTCGCTGTTGCATTCGAACGCGGTCTGCTTCCGCAGCGAAGAGAGGAGAGCTAACCACTGATTGACAGAGTGAATCTGTGATTTCAAGTATTCTCATCGGCACAGCAGACGCATTATAGACTGTTCCACTGGATGTACAAATCAACGAGCGGACGCGATAATGCAGATGAAATAATGAATTCGGTAATAAACGGGTGGACTCGACATTGCTGCGGCTCGTGCCCTGGGCCCGATCAATCGCGCCCAGGGCACGAGCCGCAGCAATGTCGAGTCCACTATCCCCAGTTTATTTCGTCCATCTGCATTATCGGTTCTTACCGACCCCGGCCTGTTTCACCTGGATGACTGAGAACCACGAGTAATAATGGATTGACAG
>DATGJV010000784.1:0-6981 GCA_035295005.1 Ktedonobacteraceae bacterium
ATCCTGCCGCTTGTGCTAGTCCTGCTGGTTGGTATTCATGTGCTGCAAGTGCGTATTCGTGGCATCGTGCGCCCCTACGCTGCGACAATCGGGGAGGAACAGGCCAGAGAAATGCTCTGGAGAGGCGGACGAGGGAAAAAGGGTACATTACCTCAAGCCACCGCAACGACGCCGCGCCCACGATCCTCAGACCAGGTTAGCTACTATCGCGGACTTCGCATGATGCCCTACGACCTCATCCGTGAAGGGTTCATTGCGCTGCTCGTTGTCTTTGTGCTGGTGGTTGCCTTTGCCGGCTTGCTGTCATCACCCGATGAACCGCCGTTGACGCTTCAGCAGTACGCGCAGCAGAATCCGGTTGGCTTCGTTACCACCGCCATGAAGGAACTGGGTGGTACAGGCGTGATTGCCGGGTATGGGCCACCCTACAACCAGGGTACAGGCTCCGTGCAGTACATCGGGCCGGTGTCACTCCAGCAAATACCAGGTGTCACTATTCCCATTGATACGGCACACGTCTATGTCCTCGACCCCTTAACCGTCGCCGCACAGAGCGACCCACAGGTGGCAGCGGCGCTCCAGACGTTCACGCGAACCGGAGCGAAGCAGCAAACGGTCTGGGAAGATGCCTATACCGCCGCGTTGGCAACAGCGACAGAAACCTCCGGGCATGTGGTTATTGCGAAGGGGAACTACGGCCCGCTTCCTACCATGATGGATCATCTACTAACGTTAGGCACCAGTGGCGCGTTAGACGGCTTGCTCCTACGCAGCGGGGGCTTCTATCAGAATGACTTTACGAAGCCGCTGCTCTTCCTGTCGGAAGATGCGCTACCGACAAAGGCAGCACAATTCAACCTGCTGGGTTCGCAATGGGGAGTGATGAACGAGACCGGCAATTATCCAGGACAGGCGTGGCTCTGGCTTTATACCTTCTGGTATCAGGTCCCGCCGTACAACACCTCGACGAATGCCGATGCATTGGTGCTGGTCACCATGGGCGTACTCACTGCCATACTCGTGTTGTTCCCGTTCCTGCCCTATGTCAATCGTTTGCCGTATTATCTCGGCGTCCACCGCCTGATCTGGCGCGAGTACTACCGTGATGTGCGTCATGCGCGTGATGCACAGAAGATCGAAGGAGCGAACCCAGGTCCGGCAACGTAGCAATGATGGATAGTTGTGACGGAATCTCAGCAGGGAAAACGAAAGGAAAGCAGATGCATGAACAGGGAAAACAACAGCATATTCCGGTCAAGGTTTATCGCACGGACGACCGCCTGATGATCGCAGTTCCGATGGCGGGGCTGGAACCCGAAAATATTCTGGTCGAAGTCACCAACGATAATCGCATCATTCTTCACGGAGACCAGCGTGCCATGCTGAAGGAGGTCAAGGAGCTACTACTCGATGAATGGAGTGTGGGTGTCTATCATCGCGAACTTGTACTGCCAGTCCCGGTCAATGCAGTATGTGCCAACGTTACCTACGGCAATGGCGTGCTGATGGTGGCCTTGCCCATCAGCGACCAGACCTCTCCCGCACGATTGACGCTCGAACGGGTCACGCCTACCCATGGCGAACACAGAGGCAACACTGGACATCTTGCAACCTGCGTTCAGACATGACTGCACGCACTACCCTTCTGGCTCAAGCGACGAACAGTTCTTCTCACGCTCTGCCAGTCCTATGAACAGAAGAATATAGCAACTGCCAGTACCTTTCAGGAGGTGTATTAATGGTTACAATAAACGTATCAGCGCCAGAAGGCGTAGGCTTTCTTCCAGGAACTCCTCATGTCAGCGCTATACTCGTCGTGATGCCTGACCCATACCAGGGTGAGGCAGTCACCCGGCACTTTTCATCCAGGCCGCATCATCATATGGAACTGATGACCAGTGCTGCGGCAGCGTTGAACTTCGTGAAACATATCAAGCCCAACTTGATACTTCTGGAGTATCACCTTCCCGACATGGATGGCCTGGCACTCTACGATCTGCTGCATGAGACAAGAGAACTCGCGTGCATTCCTACCATTATCTTTGGGGTTCCGTTGCCTACGCAGGCTCTTGCTTTCGTCAGAACGCAGCAACTCGTAATCCTGAACACGCCCATCGATCTGAAGACACTCGGACGCGAGATGATGCAACTTGGCATCCCCGTTACCATGAATTACCAGGGAACAGTGGGGTTGTTACCCCTCAAAATACCGAAAGGTGTATGAGTTCAAGCGTGTACAGTGACAGAACAGCAAGGTCCCGGAGGAGGGTATCGTGAGAAGAACGTTAGCAGGTGCGATGTTGGCGGAACAGAAGCTTGAGGCATTTGAGCGTCTGCAATCCGAATTTGAGGCAAGTTTTCATTTCGTGCAGGAAGTGCATGGGCAACGGCGCTTCGCTGCATTTCCGGTGGCTGAGACCGTTCACTATCTCCATGCTCTCTGGGTGTGTGAACGCAAGGACCGTCTCCTGAGTGTGTATAAGAACATCGTCCGCTATGAGGGTCAGCATTGCCTGGCCCTTTTACAACAGTGGCAAGCGGGCGAGACCGCTGCTGTGATCGCCTTCCTCCAGCGCAAATTGGATGCGCTGCCTTTTGCTGATATCATGCAGCAGATAGAGGAAGCGAAAGCAGTTCGCCATGCTGGTGATGGTCTGTTGCGGCGTCTCCTGCACGGGCGTATCATCTTACTCAACCGGGAGATGAACCTGTTGCAGTCCCTGGACAGTATCTTTACCCTGTCGGATGATGAATTGCTGCAAGCTGTGCAGTCTGCCTGTGTCCACTATGGACACGCTCCCAACCAGATCGAGCAGCAACTGGCCGAGGTGGAAGATTCGCTCGCTTCCTATGCTCCCCATAAGCTGCTGGCACAACGGAATATGCAGGTGATGAATACGCTCGGGATCACTGTCATGATATTGCCGACCGATCTGCCGGGTGAGCGTTCCTGGAAGGTGGCCGCACCAATGGAACCCCTGCGTCCCTTTGCCGAGTCCGTGATTCGCGGCTATCAGGAACTGGTCTCCCCTTCACATAATAATCTCAAGAAGCATCGCTTCATTGATCGTCCCGAACACAGCGATGAAGCTACGATGTAGTTCTCTATAATAGAACCTGTTTACACTAGAAAACGAGGAAATATATGTCAATACACATGGTGAGACTGATCGGACGCGAGAGGGTAGCAGAGGGAACGATGGCGTTTCATTTTGAAAAGCCAGCAGGGTTTCTGTACAAAGCGGGGCAGTTTGCAGACTTTACGCTCATCAATCCCCCCGAAACCGATGCTGAAGGCAACATACGCGGGTTTTCGCTGGCGAGCGCTCCCTATGAGACAGACCTCAAAATAACAACACGCATGCGTGATACGGCATTTAAGCGAGTCATGAAAGAGCTACCCTACGGAACACAATTGAAGCTGGATGCCCCGTATGGCTCATTTACGCTGCATAAGAACGCCGCCATTCCTGCGGTCTTTCTCACCGGCGGGATTGGGATTACGGTAGTGCGGAGCATCCTGCTTGAGGCCATTCACCAGGCCGTACCGCGCCGCCTCGTGCTTTTCTACGCCAACCGCCGCCCGGAAGATGCTGCCTTTTTAGCAGATTTGAGAACGGTTGCGACACAGAACCCCCAGGTGACGTTTGTCCCGACGATGACAAAAATGGACCACTCGCGCAAAGCATGGGCAGGTGAGACGGGGTATATCACGAAAGCGATGCTCGAACGCTATCTCGACGATCTCACAGCACCTATCTATTATAGCACTGGCCCTGCTACTCTGGTTGCTGCCATGCGCAAAACACTCACGGAAGCCGGGTAGATGAGGACACGATCCGCACCGAAGAATTCACCGGGTACTAGAGCTACCGGTATCTTGTAGCCAGTTTCTCCTTTGTAGCCGTGATATACTCGAAGAAGTCACGCAGAAAGGTTTGGTAAGAATGCAGAACGTGAATACCACCATGACCAGTATGCAGGAACAGGACTATTTCACTCCGGCAACTCGTGAAGCCATTCACATAGCCCAACGTGAAGCTGTGCGTATGAATGCTCCGGAGGTCACTCCAGAGCATCTCTTTCCTGGGGTCCTTGCTCAGGACGGCGATGGAGTCACGGAGGTATTCAGCACGCTAAGACTTGATCAGGCGATACTGCGCAAGCAGGCAGCAACTATTTTCCCTTCACACGGTGATACGGGGGAAGGAGACGAGAAGCAGATCCCCTTGTCCAGTGAGGCACAGACTTGTCTTGAGTGGGCCAGATGTTTTGCAACGCATCTGCATGTTTCAAGCGTCCAGCTCGAACATGTGTTACTGGGAAGTATACGCCATCAGCGCCTTCAACCGCTTCTGGCGTTGTTCCTGGTCAATGCGGGAGGAATCTTTCCCTCCTATGTGACAGATCGTTCAGGGTTAGCCTATACGGTAACGATGGATCAGTTTATCGCGTCGAGAATCCGCCGTCGGCGCGTGGCGAGTTTCAACAACGGCGTTTTCAGTAGTTTCGTGCGTCCAACGAGCATCTTTTCCGATATTGTGGGATTGCATGGTATAAAGCAGGAACTGCAAGAAGTGATTGACTTTCTCAGGAATCCGCAGCTTGTTCAACAAGATGTGCGCTCCTATCTCTACGGACTGCTCCTCATTGGTCCGGCTGGTAATAGTCGAACGCTTATTGGACAGGCCATAGCCGGTGAAGCGACCGTCCCGTTGCTCTCACTTTCGCTTCCTGCCCTGTTTGCGATGGTAAGTTCTTCAAATGGTAATTACACAGAGTACTTCGGCGATGTTCACTCATCTCACGAGATGGGACGCGCTGAACAAGAGACGATGGCTCAACATGGGCGTCACATGATCCATGACCTCTTTGAACAGGGGAAAAAGGTATCCCCCTGTGTCATTTGCCTTGACGAGCTTGATGCGCTGGCAAGGCCAGAGATGAGAGAGGTGTGTGAGTCGTGGCAGAGCCAGTTACGGATCGAGATGGATGGCTGCGACATTCACCCGGCAATGGCAATAATGGCGACGGTTAGCCAACGTGAGCAGATCGAGCAGTTGCCATTGCTGCCCGGTTGTTTCGCTCACACTGCAACCCTCGATGAAACAGGTGAGTTAAAGGATACACTTCCATGACAACGCAGGAAACTGAGCAACAACGAGCAGAGAAGAGCTGGCAGGATGGTATTGAAGCATATAATGATGGCAAGTTAGAGAGAGCAGGGGCCTTCGCCGACGCAGAAATTCGCTTCCGTTTCCTCGGTGATGTAAAGAGGGCAGGTGATAGTTGCTCCATGCTTGCAGACGCACAAAGGCAAAATAACCAGTTAAAACAGGCAATCGTCAGTTATCAACGGGCAGTGAAACTGTACCAGGAGGCTGGTAAACCACTCAACGAGGCAAGTAGCGTCCTTTCAATAGGGCATGTTGAGCGACGACAAGCCCATCTGGATAAAGCCCGGAATGCCTATCTACAGGCACGCGACATCTATCGCACACAGCAGGACACGCAAGGACTGGGACATGCAACTCTGGCATTGGGCATGTTGCGTTGCAACGAGGCAACATCGTGTACGCGATAGAGCTGTATCAAGAGGCTCTGCGTGCTTTTTATGAAGCACATGATCCCATCAATGAAGCTGATGCCAGCCGTAGTTTGGGAGATGTTCAACGTCTGGCGCGACAGTTTACAGAGGCAGAGACGGGATACAGGCACGCCCTGGAAGTGTATCGTACTTACAAAGAGAACTTCAGTACCATTGATGCATTGACTGGTTTAGGCCGCCTGTATCTTGAAGAGGAGCAGCTTGAGCAGGCCACCAACATCTTTGCAGAAGCGTTCAATCTGACGCAGGCTCTCGAATATACATTGGGGCAGGCCGATGCAACGCTTGGACTAGCAGAAGTCAGCCTGTTACAACACGATGTTAGTCAGGCAGTGACAGCGGCAACAGCCGCATTCCAGCTCTATACAGACGAACACAATGCACCGGGCATGGCTCATGCGAGCCGCATCCTGGGTGAAATTCATCTGCAGCGTGGACAACTCTCCTCCGCCACTTCGATGATGGAGTACGCACAGCGGACATACCGGGCGACTGCTTTTCAGATCGGTGTAGCAGAAACGTTAGCAGGTCTGGGAGAAATTCAACGGCGGCGCGGCTTTCTGGAGCAGGCGGTGCAAGCACTCTTGGAGGCACGTAGACTTGCGCACGACTTCCAGAACCAGAGAGTTGAGAACAAAGCACTGCTCAGTCTGGGAGATATCTACCATCAACAGGGTCAGTTTGGGCGGGCAAAGAGCGCATATAATGATGCAAAAGTATGCGCGGAAGGGCTTAGTGTGCTTGATGAGGCGCATGGAGACATGTATCCAGGAGCGCGTGGAGTAGCTGAAGCAGAAGTACGCCTTGCACGTCTCGCCATTATTGCGGGCGACATGAAAGAAGCAGAGGAACATCTTGCAGCCGCATCAAATACGATGAGCAAGAGCCGACGAGCGGAACAGGTAGCTGCCTTCGCCTCGATTGTACGGGGCCAGTTGCTCTTGACAGAGGGAGATTTCGTACAGGCAGAGGCTTACTTTCGTGCCGCATACGACGAGGCTCAAGCACAACAGGACCCACTCCTGGTTGCCGAGGCTACTTTAGGCATAGGACAGGCGGCAACAGGGCGCGAAGAGGTAGAACGAGCTTATGAACTCTTCTTAGAAGCAGGGCAGATGTTTCAAACGATTGAGAATGCTGATGGCGACGGCAAAGCACTACTGGGGATAGCGCAAATCTATCTTGTGCAAGAGTCGTGGCATGAAACGATTGCCACCAGCCAGGCCGCGATCACGCGCTTTCATCAGTGTGGCGATGCTATTGGGCAGGCAGATGCGCTGCTGACATTGGGACTGGCCTACCGCGGTGAAGAAGATTTCGAGCAGGCGTTGTTCAACTTTGAGAAAGCTCTTCAACTCTATGAGCAGCAACCA